>NZ_DBEXAY010000197.1:0-17207 GCF_048170485.1 Victivallis sp.
CCAAAAAGCGGAAGAAAGTCAACAGTCAAAATGAAAAAAACGGAATTTTTCTTCCGGGGGAAGAGGAGAATGGCGTCCGCAACTGATTTCCCAGGGGGCGGCAGGCAGGCCGCTCTTGCAAAACCGGGAAAATGGTTCGCCTTTCTGCTGAAATCAGAACTGTGTTGCGCTTTCAAAAAATCGACACTCGGTTCGCCCGGAAGGAGAGCATGCTGTTGGAAAAATCCGACGGGGAAGTGCCTCCGATAAAGGGGGAACGTCGGCGTGACAATACGGAACTAGGATGAGGTAAGGAGTTCCTGACCATTCCGTCAGGTCGGCAATGCCGCAGGGATGGCCCCGCCCAAAAGAGCTGCCGGGAAACAGAGCACCTGCGTGCTGTCGTTTCCCGCACTGTACATCTTCCTGAAGGCGGTGCGGACCCGGGACCCGGCTGATCTCATACCGTTCGCACAGTTCCGGTTTCGAGTTTTCGACAGCAAAGATGAAAAACATCACTTCGGTTATGGCAAAACGGCAGTCATAACCGAAGTGAGTGCGCGACCTCTGCCGGAGAGGTCGCTCCAGTTGCCGCACGCAGTGGATAACGCGGACAAACGCCGCTGATTTTGGCAGTTGCCCGCTCCGTCAGCGACATTGCGGAAAACCTTGATTATTCTTTTCTCCATTCAAACGCAGTCAGAGAGTGTGCCGGAAAGGTGTGGAAAAATCTTCCTCCGGAAAGTTTCTGCTCTCCCCGTCTGCCCTGAAAATAATCGCAGGAGTTCACATCCTTCCGGTACAGTTCGAGCGACTTGCCCGATCGTGCCGGAAAGCGATTTAGAACCACATCGGCCCGGACCGCGTGTTCCGGGTCGCGGTTGAAAACCAGCAGATAGAGAGTGTTGCCGTCATTCGAGAGAGAGGAGAAGGTTGCAAGAGCCGGATACGCGGGGAACTGTTCCGCCGTCATCACAACCGCTTTCAGGTTCCGTACCTCGAAGGTTCCGGAAACGGCGGAACGAATCTTCTCCAGCCGGAACAGGATGTCGACCTCGTCAGTATCAGGCAGAGAGAGATAAATTCCGGAACAGTGACTCCATTCCCCGGCGCGGAAGGTACAGGGAATCGCAACCGCCGATTTTGTTTTTGTCCAGCCGCGGGCATCCCCCAGCCCCAGACCGAAAGTGGCCTGCGGGGCCTCTGCGGCATGTCCGGCGTCAGAGAGAAAACGGGCGTCGAAACTCAAGACGATCTTCCACGGTTTTCCCGTGGCCGCTTTCGGACGGCGGATCCGGGCAAATGTTCTGTAGCAGGATTGTTTCATCTTGGCGATTTGAATCTGAAACGTATCGTTTTTCCCAGGACTCATCCGGATATTGCGGTCGGAAGTGTGTTCATTCAGGCGGAGCGGGATTTTCTCCAGTTCGGCGACCAATTCTGCCGGGATATACTCCGTTCCCGTCGACGGCATCAATTCGCATCCGGCGAGAAAGGAAACCGATGGAGAATTCCGCACCGTTGACGCGACAATCCGGTCCCCCCGATATCTCCCCCATACTTCGAAGAACGGAAGCGTCGCCCGTTTCCGGATCACCCGTCCGGTCGCAGTTTCCGTGTGTACGGCGCCCCAGAACCCGTTCAGCAGATGCCAGTACTGTGCGCTGGCAACATGGTTGTCAGGCGCCTGCCAGAGCCGCATCAGATCGGCACACATCAACCCGGCCAGAAAAGAAAAACGGTACGGGAAAGGGCGGTCGGATGTGCTGCCGATGTTGAATTCGGTAATGTGCAACGGCAGCGGTTTGCCTGCCAACTCCCGGCATAAGTTGCTGTATTGCTTCAACCGCATTGCGAGCTGGTCAGGGTACGCGAGAACGCTTTTCAACGCTGTCTGTTGATCCGCACCACCGATTGTCGGCCCGTAGAAATGAAGAACCAGAAAATCCGCGGTCGGGCCCGCGCCTTTGATCACCTTGCGATTCCATTCGCAGTTCCAGTCAATGCCGTTTCCGGGCCGGGTGACGATTCCAAGTTTTACGGAGGAATCGATGTTACGGATGGCCTCCATACTTTTCACGGCGTATTCCACATATTCTTCGGGCGTATAACTGTACTTGGGAACCATCAGATGATTCCCGTGGCAGGACTCATTGCCCAGTTCAAAATAGCGGACGCCATACGGTTCAGGATGCCCCCAGGCGGCACGTTTCATCGCCCACGGATATTGCGGAAGAGCCGGAGCGTTCAAATATTCGACGAACTCCGCAAGATGCCGGGGCAGCTGATCCGGCGGAAGAGCGTAGTCCGTCAACGTGATGATCGGCTCCCAGTTCATCGCCCGGCAGAGTGCAATGTACTGATCGACTCCGAATTTCCACTCCCGCCGCTCCGAAAGCGGCCCGACCGCATGTTTCCAGTTGAAGTTATGCGCGAGGCATCCGCCCGGATAACGCATCATGCCGATTTTCAGATTTTTGACCAGCGCGGCGATATTTTCGAAGGGGGCGTTTTGGAGCGGATTCCAGTAGCCGCCCGCATAGTTGATGGAGCGCAGGTTGGTCTTCGGTGAATCCATCTTCACATAGATGCCGCGGCTGTCCGCCCCGCTCAAATTGTTGCCGAAACACCACGGCTTCACCGGAGCAATGATATCCCCGGCGTCTATCGAAATCACCGCATCGGCAAAGGAAATCAGCGGAGATACCGCCAGAAGAGTGGAAAGAATTTTGATCGGCAGCTGTTTCATTTCAAATATCCTCCTCATCCCACACATACATCTTCCGCCAGCGGTATGCTTTTTTGAGTTCCGCCACTTCCATGGATTCCACATGCCCGTCATACATGCAGACGTTGGCCCGGTTGTTATGCCGGTATGCCGGCCCCATATACGTGGATTCCGTTTCCCCCCGTCCCGGCTCAAAGTATCTTTCCATATTATTCACTCGCAGGGCCCAGTTGACCGCGTCGCAGAAGAGGACCCGCTGTGTCGGCCGTACAATCCGCCCCATTTTGAACGGGGCATTCTTTTCGCCCATCGCCCAGTCCCCCTCGCTTGCGGCAAAGTCCTCGCTGGACATGCCGTAGCTGTACGCCACCTGATGAAATCCGTTCCTCACGGCGTTGAGGCTGGCTGCATTCAGCGCAGCTGTGGCGTTCGAACAGATCATTTCCCGACTGATTCTTCCGGAAAATTTATTCAACTCCGGATACACTTCTGTGACGGTATCATACTGACATCCGACAAGCTTGAAGAATGTGATATTCTTAAACCATGGCAGTCCGCCGGCTCTTCCGGGGACCGCATAGTCATCATAACTGGCGGCGTATGATTGGTTCGCAAGGCCGAACTGTTTCAAGATGCTGGTACAGGAGATGCTTTTTGCCGATTCCCGCGCCTTGTTCAAGGCAGGCAGCAGCATCGCCGCCAGAATGGCGATGATCGCAATTACGATCAGAAGTTCGATCAGAGTGAAATTTTTTCCGGATTTCATCGATGCCTCCTTCCCTTTAGGGTCAACAATAATTTCTGTACCAGATATCCTGACATTGCTTGCTCCGCAACGTTTCCAGTTCCGGCCGGGAGAGAAAACAGGTCGGCAGCAGCCGTACCTCGCGTTCCCGGGCTGAATCTTCGATCAGCAACCGCAGCAGCCCGATTTCATTCTCCACCCGTTCCCTCAACGGCGCATGGATCATACCGATCACCGCCGGATCAGACAGATATTCAAACGGCAGCGTGTAGGTGCAGGCACAGTCCGGAGCTGTTGCTCCACGGCGCCGGTACAGCTCAAGCAGTCCGGCAAGCTCCACGTAACTGTTGGTGTACAAGGCATTGCAACCTCTGCGGAGCACCTCTTCAAACGCCTTCCCGTCGTGCCGGTTGTCGGAATCGAATTCCATCGTATCGACCTCGAAGCCGTTCTCCTCCGCTCTCCGCTGAAAGAGAGCGGCCTGCCGGTCGTAAGGCCAGGTGAGCAGTGTAACTCTGGCATGCCCCCGGTTGCGGAATTCCTTGAACATCGCGTCAAAGGCGGCCGTGTAATCGTAGTTCACCGAACTGAAATCACCGTTGCCGAAGTTCAACAGCGGGAATCGACACTCCTTCAGCTTCTGATAGAGCGGAGACGCCGGATCAAAATAGAGTGGGTAGATCACTCCGTCAACATGAAAATGCAGCAGGTCTTCCAGGCATTTGCGTTCCCGCTCCCTGCCGTAATTGGTGGTGGAGATAATGAGCCGGAGCCCGTATCTCTCCGCTTCGTTCAGCAGCGCCTGCGCATAACAGCCGGAGTAGCGTTCCGAAATCTCCCCTACCACCAGCCCGATGATACCGCTGCGCCCGGTTTTCAGGCAGCGGGCATGCGGATTCGGAGCATAGCCGCGTTCCCGGGCAAGTGCGAAGATCCGGTTCGCTATCTCCGGATGCACGCGCCCTTTGATTCGCCCGTTCAGAACGCGCGAAACCGTCGAATGTGAGATGTTCAGCTCTCGCGCCAGTTCTGTAATGGTTACGCCCATGCCAACCCTCCATGACAAGATGCACATGTGTGCAACTTTGATAATAGTATACCATAGACCCGAAAAAAAAGCAAGAGTATTTTCATTTTTTTTTCGGAAAGAACGGGGCGGCGCGGTGGGGAAGGGGTGGTGCAGGAGCATCGGCGAGTCCGGTCTCCGGGGGAGGGGGCGCCTGCCGGCTCAACGGAAATGAGACGCCTTAAGAGTCGTTCTTGCTGCAACTTGCCGTTGGAATTCCTGCAGCAGTCTTCCCCGGTTGATTGCGATCCATTCGACGTGGTTTGTCGCAGGCCGACGGCTGGAGGAGGGCGGGCGCTACGGGCGGAGGAGTGGCCGGAGAGGGCGCTTTTGCAGTGCGTCACTCCCCCGGGCCGTTCTTCCTGATGCACCTCTAGAATTTGATTACAACCGGCTCATGCGAGAAGGAGTAGATCGTCGCCGTGGCGTCCTTGAAGTAGAGCACCTGCGTGTTGTCGTCGTCCGCGCTGTACATTTTCTTGAGGGAGGGGTAGGCGTCGAGCATCGAGGCTTTCGCCTCGCGCCGGTTGTCGTCGACCAGCGTGCCGGAGAGCCGGATCCACTCGTCCCCCTTCATGGCGCAGAGTTCGGTTTTCCCGTTGGCGGCGAGCTGGCGGGAGACGTTCTTCTTCCGGCCGGTCTGGATGTAGAGCTTCCCTTCGAAGATATGGATCGTGCCGAACGGACGCACCCGCGGCTGATCCCCCTCCACTGTGGCGATGTAATATACGCCGGCGTCCTTCAAAAACTGGCAGACCTCTTTCATGGTTTTCGGCTTCTCCTCTTTTGTGTCGGTTGGTCCGGTGGAACAGCATCCGCAGAATGTGAAGACAACTCCACAGAATGCGGCGGCCATCCAGATTCGTTTCCGCTTCATACGTTCTCCCTTGTTTGCGGTTCATTCCCTTTGCCGGAGGCGAGGCACCGGCCGGACGCGGATTCATTCCGCTCCGGAAAAAGAATACATCCGGAAAGCCGTTTCGTCAAATGGTCCGGCCGTTTCCGGCGAAGAAAAGAACGAGGCCTCTCTCTTCTCCCCTGCCGCCTTTTCCGGCTGAAAAAAATTTTCCTCCGCTTGCACTTTCCCGCTTTTCCATGTATAGTAAAAAATATAATATCAAAGATTCATAATATGAATCAATAGGAGCGTAAAACGATGATTAAAGTGCTTGATAAGAGCTTTGCGATTCTGGAAGAGATCATTGCCGCGACTCCGCAGCCGCTGGGGCCGCTGGCGCTGGCGAAGAAGCTGGGGCTGAACCGGACCACCTGTTCACGGATTCTCCGGATGCTTCTGGACGCCGGATACATTGTGCAGGTTTCGCGGCAGGCCGGCTACGCCGCGGGGCCGCGGATTGTCACGCTGAACAACATGGCGCAGTACCAGTCCCGGCTGCTCGCAAAGGCGGCTCCGATGGTGGATCAGCTGGCCGGGACGATCGGCGATTCGGTGCTGATTTCGCAGGTGTGCCGGGGAAAGCGGTACGTGCTCTACCACCGCAACGGCAATCCGGACCGTGAAATCCGGCTGAATCAGCCGGCGTTCGACGATCTCTACTGCACCGCCACAGGGGTGGTGGAGATGGCGTGGCTGCCCACGGAGCGTGCGATGGAGCTTTACGACGCCATCCCGGAGAATGCCGTGCCGTTCCCGGAGTTTCGGACGCGGAAGGATGTACCGGACGCCCTGGCGAAAATCCGTCAGGAGGGCGGATATCGCGCCCTCGACCGCTGGCAGGGGATCTTTGCCGTGCCGCTCTTCGCCAACCGGCGCTATCTCGCCGCACTGGGCTGCTCCATGCCGGCGAACCGGTGCCGGCCGGACCACGCACAGCTGGTGTGGAAACTGCTTCGTGATGCCGCATCGGAGCTTTCGGATGCGTTATCAGTTACCAACACAATCGGATAGGAGGTAATTTGTCATGGATCGTCTCACAAAAATCGGTTCCGTCAAACCGGTGCACTCCACGCAGGTGAAGGAGTCCACCCTCGGGCTCGGGTTTGAGAAGCTCGATCGCGCCGTGTTCGACCCGGAAAAGGCGTACGACAAGGTCGCCGCCCTCGGCGTCAAATGGATTCGCATCCAGTCCGGCTGGGCGCGGACGGAGAAAAAGCCCGGCGTCTACGATTTCGCCTGGTTCGACGACATCGTCGGGAATCTGCTTCGTCGCGGCCTGCAGCCGTGGGTCTGTCTCTGCTACGGCAATCCGCTCTACGACGAGGAAGCGGCGAAGGTGTTCGGCGCCGTCGGCTGTCCGCCGGTCCGGAGCGAAGAGCAGAAGCGGGCGTGGCAGCGTTACGTTGCCGCCCTGGTGAGCCGGTACCGGGGAAAGATCACCTGTTACGAAGTGTGGAACGAGCCAGACGGCAAGTGGTGCTGGAAACACGGCGTCAGCGGCACCGAATACGGCGAACTGGTCAATCTCACCGCGGCGGCGGTCCGGGAGGCGGATCCGGAGGCGAAGGTGATCGGCGGCGCGCTCTGCCTCTACGATCTCAAATGGGTCCGCGACGTGCTGGCCACCGGTGCCGGCAGACAGATGGACGTTCTGACCTATCACGGCTATTCACCGGATGAGCGGCATTCGATCGAGTGCATGCGGGCGGTGAAAGCTCTCTGTCTGCGGGAGAATCCGGCGATGGAGTTCGCTCAGGGGGAGACCGGCACCCAGTCCCGCAGTGACGGGGCCGGAGCGCTTCGCGGAATGGCCTGGACTCCGGTGCGGCAGGCGAAGTTCCTCGCCCGCCACCTGCTCGCCCATATGTTCGAGGGGGTGAAGTTCAACTCCTACTTTTCCTGCATGGATATGATCGAGGCGCTGAATGGAACCGTGGGGGACAAGGCAAGTTATCTGGACTACGGCTATTTCGGCGTGCTGGGCGCGGAGTTCGACGCGGACGGCGTCTCGACCGGAGAGTACAAGCCGAAACCGTCGTACCGGACACTGCAGGTGCTGGCGGCGATCTTCCGGGAGGAGTTTTCCGTGCAGGAGCTCCCGGTCCGCGTGGCGCCAGTCGATTCGTCTCTGCTGGCCCGCCGGGAGGATCCGGGCCGGAGTCTGCTCTCCTGCGGCTTTGCCAAACCGAATGGCAGCGCGGCGTTCGTCTACTGGATGCCGGCTGAAATCCTGACGACCACCTATGAGGCGACCATCACCGTCGAATGCTGTTCGCTGCCCGGCGAGGCGAAGTTGATCGATCTGCTGGAGGGGACGATCTACTCCATTCCGGAATCGATGGTGGAGAACGACGGCAAAGGCTACCGCAGGTTCCTTCACCTGCCGTTGCGCGATTATCCGCTTCTGCTGACCTTCGGCGATTTTGCGGAGTAATCCGCCACGCCGCCGCACCGCTTCCGCCGGATGACGGGAGGGCGGGAGCGGTGCCTCTGCGGCGTTTACGAATGCACCGCGTATCCGGCGGACGGCGTGTTATGCCTCCGCCGGTTTTCTCTGCAAAAGGAAGAGACAGTAGCGTTTGTGCTCCCTGAAATTTTCAGCATTGCGCGAGCCGCTGAAATATTTGTAGTGAAGCTTCTCGAGTTTGCGACGGAAGAACAGCCGTCCGATCCACTTTGCCGGCAGCCAGAACCAGCGGTGGCGGCTGGAGAGTTCGCCGATGACGAGATCCCGGAGCGGAACTGCAACCTGCTGGAGCGCTTCATCGACCAGCTGGAGATTGGGCGCGGTGTTTTCGGTGATGTCCTTCTCCCTCAGCAGGCGGAACGGCGAAGTTGCGAGTTTTTCGCGGAAACGGCTCAGCCGGTGCCCGCCGCCCATCGCGCTCGAACCTTCGCCCGGAATCCGGAAGAAGTCGGAGATGATCACGCAGCCGCCGGGATTCAGAAATTCCGGCATGCGCAGAAATACGGTATCCAGATCGATGTACTGAAAGCTCTCGCTGAAGAGCAGGCAGTCATATTTGCGGCCGGGCGGGAGCTCTTCGAAAGTGCATTCGTACAGCTTGCCGCGCCCCTGAAGTTTCCCCCGGGTGATGGAGGAGAGGTAGGGGCTCGGCGAGACGCAATCGACCTGATACCCGCTGGCGAGCAGCAGTTCGGCATTGTGTCCGGTGCCGCAGCCGACGTCGAGGATGCTCGATACGCCTTCGGGAATGTTGTTTCGCAGAAACTCCGCATAAAGCTCCTGTGCTTTCGGCAGGTTCGCGAGGGTGACCGGCAGATTGTCCGGCCAGAAGCCGTAGTGCAGATGGGCGGTCTTGAGCAGATAGCGACCGAAGATGTTGGCAATGCGCAGCCCGAGCTCCTGCGAGTTCGGATTTTTGCGCTTTTTCATAGGGAGAACATTGTGGGACATGACAGGTTTTCTTTCAGCCTGAGTTCGGAAAAACAATACGGAACACGGCGGGAACAGATTTTCACTGTTTCCGTTGTACGGGAGCGTCGATTTCCGAAATCAGCAGCGGAGAACCGCCGGTGTTGACGACGGCGCGCGGGCGCGGATGCCGCCGAAGAGAGGAAGCGTGGAGCAGGGGCTCCGCCGGAGGGCGAAGCGAATCAGCCGGAGCGGTTCGAAGAGTTCGAACACCGGCAGATCTTCATGGAGTGTCTTGGGCACGACCGCTTCGTCAAACTCCTCCTCCTGAAGCTCCGCGGGCGGAAGCGTATCGGAACCGGGATGGAGCTTCGGATGATGTTGCTCCGGAACGTCGGGCGAGACAAAACAGCCGGCGTCCACATGACCTGCCACACACGCGAGGAGCGACAGGGTGAACGCAAAAAAGAGAAACAGCCGGATTCCGGCCTCTCCGAATGATGAAACCACACTGTTACACATGCTTTACTATATCACAGAAAAAAACGGATTGCAACCTGTCGGCAGGTTGATATCCGTTGCAATGGGATGTTTTTCCGTGAGGAAACCGGCCGTACCGCCCCGCGGAGGAACCCTCCGCCAGCCAGGAGCCGAAGCGGAACGTCGAGGCGGCAAAACACGGCCGGCAACGGGTGTCCTGACCGGCTGCGAACATCGCGCTTCCTGAATTTCTCTCCCCGCCGTGAGTCCGGGGCGTGGCGCAGGCTTCTCAAACCTCCCCCGGCGGCAAATCATGTTCCGTCAACAGGTGGAGGGCGCTGTAAAGCATGCAAACCGAACTGCAGGTGCAGGTTCGTGAATAATCGGGTCGTTGAAACGCGGCGAGAAACCGCTGTTGCAGTGCCGGGGATACCGTGTATCCCGGAGCAAGCAGAAGCCCCATCATCAGATTACCGGGGATGCGCACCAGATCCAGCAAGTCGGCGAACCCGTTTGCCTGGCGGCACCGCAAATCCAGTCGGCCGTCCGCTCCGACCACACGGCCGTCCTCCTGCTTTTTCAGGCTGATATTGGTGGAATCTCTCCACGCTTTGGCCGGGAAGCACCAGTTCCCGTTCCAGTGTTCCAGCCGGGGCAGGAAGGTTTCGCACAGCTGCTGTTCCGTAATGGCCGCGATATTTCCGGCGATCCGTACAAACTCCGGGCGGGGGTCGAGATGATTGCAGATCGAGAGCGACAGGAGAAACTGAGAAAGTTCAAAATGATTCCAGAAACCCTTGGGACGGGCGGATTCGGTCAGCGCATTGCTGAGACGCTGCTCATAACAGTTCCGCCAGTGCCGATCCCCGGTGAGAGCGCTGGCAACCAGGTAAAACATCGGGAGCCGCAGTGCTTCGTGCGGCTGAACAAAGTCCATCTTGTTGAGAACATCGGGAACGCCGTCGAGAGTGAGGATGCAGTAATTGTTCTCCTCCACGACCTCTTTTTCCCCCCGTTCCGCAAGCATGACGATGAGTTCCGCAATCCGCCTGCGCTCTGAAGCGGTTGCAAAAGAGGAGCGGCAGTATTGCCACAGTCCCCACACCCAGAATGTCATCTGATCGCGTGAAGAGCATGGGTAGCAACTTTTCCCGTCGCGGTGGGAAACGCTGCGCACGATGTATCCCTCGCGGCCATGCACCGTTGCGCAAAGATCCATTCCTTTGAGCAGCCGTCGGGCGAAGGATTCACATTCGTCGGCCTGCGCGGGAAACCGCTGCGCCCGGAGGAGGCACAGATTCATGGCGATTCCCGCGTTGATCATGCTGTCTTCCATGCCGGTGGAGTAGCCTTTGTTGTTGGGGAATCCGTGCCGGATCTCCTCGGGCAGCGGCAGAAAATCAAACCGATGGTTGTCGAAGCTCCCGACAAAGTCGTAGATGAGATTGATTGTTTCACAGAACAACAGTCTGGTAATCTGGTTCCATGCGGAATCCAATGCTTGGTAAAGTTGGTCATTCATGATGCACCAGCCATTGACACATGCCGGAAGGCGGTATTGCAGGATCGGTGAATGGAAATCGGCAGATGCCGTGTGGATCTCCGGAGAAAACGCCACGTCTGTCTCTCCGGAAAACCGTTTTATGCGGCATCCTGCCGATTTCGGCGGCACGCAGGAGAGGCTATTTCGCTTCCTTGTAGGAGATGGTGATCCGGCAGGGTTTGTTGCCGGGGAACCACAGCTGGCGGATGAGCATCCCGTTCGCGCCGACGCGGACCATGGCGGAACCGTCTTCCCCCCCGGTCTTCGAGTAAATGCTCGTGCCGCGGAAATAGTACCCCTGGGGCAGGTCGGTTTTCTCAGGATCGAGCGCCGTCATGTCGCCGTTTGCGACAAGATTGTTGCCGCTGGCAAGGTTGGTGACCCAGAGATCTCCCTGTTCCCCCCGGAAGAACATCATGACCAGACCATTGCTCTTGGGGGTGAATTCAAAGGTCGCCGTCTGCCATTCCGACGTGGCCGCCTTCTTTTCGACTCCCCACAGGGTGAATTTCTGTTCGGAGGGCTTCAACCAGTTCATCGGGCGCAATTCGATGGTTTCAGGCGCCTCGACCGGCAGAAGTTCGACCTTGTTTCCTCCAGAGAGTTCAACCCGCAACGTGGCGGCTCCGGCTCCCAGAACGATCCCCATTGCCGCTGCGAACAAAAACGATTTCTTCAGCATAATGCACTCCTTTCTATTGCGATGTTTTTTCGGGTTCCCAGCCCTTCCGGTGGAACGGAGAACGGCGTGAGAACAGCAGGTGGATCAATGGTGCTTTCACCTCCTTTCGATGAAACTTCCGATTTCCCGTTGCAAGGGTTACCATCGGTAATACCGACAGGGATCGTCGGAACTTTGAAATACGTCGTTGCGATAGTCTCGATGGTACAGGCCGCTTCCCGAGAGCTTGGGGGAGTCCGCCATGAACGAATCCGGTGCGCCGATGAATCCGCCGGTTCCCAGGCAGTCAAACAAACGTACGGAAATCAGGTTGGGACCCGGTTTCACCAATTTCCCCGGAACCAGATATTTTCGCGGAATCTGATACCCTTTGCTCACTTCGCCAACTTTCACGCCGTTGAAAAAGGTCTGATCAAAGTCATCGATAATGCCCAGGGAAATCGTCAGGTCATGGCCGGCGCATTCGGGCGGCACGTGGAGGACTCGACGAAAAACGGCCTCTCCATTTTGCTGCCCCCACTCCGCCGCGGAGGGGTATTTTTCCTGCCAGATGAAGGGCAGATCGAGTGCGGTCCAGCTGCTGTCATCATAGCCGGGCTTCAGCGCTTCCGCAGCCTCCCGGGAGATGCCGGGATCGGACAGCACTTTGTTCATTCTCGGACGACGGAAAAACATCTTGCCGCGCCATCCGCGGTGATATTTATTCCACACCTCCGTCCGGCTTCGGAACGCGAAGAAATTCCCGTCCTGGTGGAAGGTCGCGCCCAGATTGACCAGCAGCTGATTCAGCGCATGAGCCTGACGCCAGCGTGTGAAGCGGAAGAACGGCTCCTTCTGCAGGTCGAAGCGTTCCGGGTCAAAGAGAGTCAGCAGGATAGGATTCCCCCCCGCGACCGGATGGCGGGCAAGCTGACCATTCGCTCCAGTTTCCAGTTTCCCGGATGAGGTGAACATCAGCGCCGACATGGGGGAGCGCCAGCGCAGATCGGACGCAGATACGCCCCGCAATTCGGGCCAGTCCGGCACATCGAACGCTCCGCGGAACGTATAACGTCGTCTCAAGCCGGCTGAAAAAATCCGTTTCGCGGCCTCTTCGCCCATCACCAGGATGCGGGCGCCGTTGCGGGAGGCCTCCTCCAGCGTCGAAAGCGGAACATCTGCCCCATCCGCCACCAGAATGAGATCTGCATCGCCCGGGAGTACCGTATGGGATTCGAAATTCAACCCGGATTCCTGCAGAATCGCTTTCTGTCTGGCGGATCCACCGAGCAGGACGGTGCGGCGGCTGCGATGGCTCCGCCAGGGTTGAGCTGCGTAATCGAGCAGATTGGCGAGCAGTCGGGAGGCCGCCGGATCCTGCGGAACGTGATCTTCCAGATCCAGCTGGCAGAGAATGACCCGCCCTTTGCCCCATGCGAGCTCCAGAAGCGGCGAATACTGCAGGTCGAAGCCATTTTCCAACAGAGCCGTCCACGCTCCGTAATGGGGTTTCTCAATGGCAGTTGTTGCCACGGAGCCGCGATTGCTCCAGTGCCAGCCGTAATCGGTGGCGCTGGCCGGAAGCGGAGGGGGATACGCGGGAATCATCGTCCCATGTCCCCGCCAGTCGGCCAGATCACTGGCGTCGAGGCCCGCTGAAATTTTCCGTTCGTTCGGCATGGGGAAAACCTTCCGGCTGATCCAGCGGCTGTACCGGAAGAGATCTCCGTAACTCTTGTGTGCCATCATCAGCAGCGTGCCCCCCTCGGAGACGAATTTTTTCAAATCCAGTTTCGGCGGGGTGTCAAGTTGTATCGTGTTGCGCCCGACGATCAACAGTTTTCCGACGGGCAGGGCGGTGACCGTCTGGACGGAGTATCCGGCATTTTCGAGCATCTTCCGGGTTTTCCCTTCGGTGTCGTACAGGGTGAATGGAACCGGGTTTGCTTTGAATTCTTCCGGAAAAATGCGGAAGGTGAAGCGGTCGGAGAGGGGTTCTCCGCCCATCTTTCCCTCCAGGAGAAGCGTCGCATCGGTTTTCCGGTCAACCTGAGGCAGTTGGAATTCAAACGGAAGATGCAGATTCCCCGCACTCCCGATCTCTCCGGAAAATGTGCGCCGGTCCAGGACGCGCTCTTCGTGTTTCAGCGCGACAGTAAACTGGTACGGCAATGTTTCCGGGCTGTCGTTCAGCAGCAGCAGTTGTTTTTTCATGACCTCCCCGCCGCGGAAGGAGTGGTCTTTGGCGGTAAAGTCCATGTTGTCGCCGGGGCGCTCCTGCCCGCCGAGCCACGCCATGATCGGGCGCGTGACTTCGAGCATGGCTTTCCCGGCCGTGTTCGGGACGGCTCCTTTCGGAGACCAGAAGTAGCGTTCCGCCAGAGAGAGCCAGGGGCGATAGAAGCCGCGGCTGCCGGGAACGAATGGCCCGCAGTAGATGCTCCGGCGGAAACGGATTGCATTTTCAGGCAGAATCCGGCCCTGATCAAAAGCCTCATGCGCCATCCAGAGAATCATCCCTCCGGAATTGCCGCCGGTACGCCAGGAGCGGTAGACGCGGCGAATCAGCTGTGCATAGAGATCCATGGCGTAATCGTCCGGGATGAACCGGTCGCTGGGCCGGTAAAGGTCGCCGCTGCCGGTGTAGCGGGCGGCATTGTATCCGGCCGCCGCCTTGCTCTCTTTGCGATACGCATCGGAGCCGTAAAATCGAGCCAGATGCTCCGTCATCTGATCCTCTGTTTTATTGGTGATGCGATGCGAGGCCCGGCCGCGTTTGAAGTCCAGTCCGCCGATGAATCCGAATTCGACGGCGAAGTAGGGTTGATCGCCCCGTTTGAAATAGCGGGAGAGCCACTCCTCCTGCTCCTGTATGGGCAGCAGGCTGAGGTAGTTGTTGGCGGAATAGATCTCTCCGACATGCCCGGCATGGGAGAAGTTCGGCCGGGTCGGATCCAGCTCCCGAAACATTTTCGTGGCGATCTCTCCGTCGTGGATCAGAGGGGAAACGCCGTTTTCTTCCGCGATGTACGGCGCGCGCTGTCCAATGTAGTTCGGGTCCTGATCGCAGACGCCGTTGTATTGATTGGGGCTGTGCCCCCAGATCACGATCGCCGGATTGTTGCGATGGCGGCGGATGAACCGGGCGCAGCGCTTTCTCCACTCTTCGCGAACGCTGCGCCGCGACAGTTCGCCCCGCTCCACATACGGCATGGATGGAATCACCATCATGCCGGTTTTCGCCGCGTGCTGCAGAAAGTCCGCTTCCGCAAAGTAGATCTGACCGGGGTGAAGATCGTTTGTCGCCCAGATTTCGATCAGGTTGAATCCATACTGCCGCAGGGCATCTATCGCCCCGCGCACCTGAACTGCATTCAACAGTTTGAAGCCGTCATGAAATACGGCCGGTCTCATATTGATACGCTTCCCGTTGAGCAGATAATTTCTGCCCGATACTTTAAACTCCCGGAAGCCGAAAGTTTCCTGAATCGTCTCCGTAAAATCTCCGGTGGAAATCGTCAGGTCGAGACGGTACAGCCAGGGGGCCGACGGGTGCCACAGCCTGGGGTTCGGCCAAGGCTCGGTGACTTTCGCCGTGGCGTTGCCCTGACGGTCCGGCCGGAGCCGGATGACCCGGGGGGGCAAACGTTTCACAATGGTTCCGTCCGGATTCCGGATCTGTGCGCTGACCGTCCGTTCCGTCTCCTGTTTCAGCCCGGAGAACTCCAGCTGCAGGGCGAGTTCACGCCGTTCCACGGAGGTCTGAATGAATACGGAACGGAAATTGCCCTCGGCGGGGCGGCTGGAGAGAACCACATCTCCGGTCAGCCCTTTGCCTTTGATCCGCTCCTTGAGGCGATAGGTCTGATCCGCCGCCGACCCTTCGGAAATGGTGATATCCCTCATATTGGCAACGCAGGTCACCCGCAGCAGGAGATCCTGCTCTTTGCCCGGCTGCAGGATTCCCGTCAGTTCCAGTGTGCTGTCAGGATACCGGATTGTGCCGACGCGCTTCCCGTCGACCGAAATTTCGGCAATTGCGGAGAGGTGTTCCACATCAAGAAAGATCCGGCGGTTTGCCCACGATTGCGGCGTGTGCACTTTGCGATGAAAATAGGCGGTTGCCAGTTTGTCGAACGGCGTGTCGCTCCAGAGCTCCCCGCCTCCGGCAATGGCAAGCCCGACCGCTTCGCCGGGAGTCCACGTGCCCGGAACATTGATATATCCCCAGCCGTGCGGGAGAGGATTTTTCGGGTTGCGTTTCGAGTGCGCCGGCTGAAACCGCCACAGACCGTTGAGTACGATTTCGGCCCGGTGGGAACCGGAGGCGACGACCGGTTCCTTCCCCCAGTCGAGCGACCGGCCTGCCGGAAGCGGAGCATCCAGTTGTTCGCCGCGTTCTCCCGCCACATTCAAAACCCAGTTTGAAATGGTGCTTTCCCCCAGAGTGCCGTCGTGGTGGAATCGCACCCGAACCGCGGTTGCGCCCCGGGGAACTGCGACCAGCTCCCGGAAGGAATAGCGCCCGAGGCCGCACCCGGCCTTGCGGGCAAATTTCAGCGGAGCGGACTGTGCTCCGACAAACACAAGTTCCGGGTAGATGCTGTAATTTGAGTGCATCCCTTTCTGTCGGTGGATCTCAATGTCGCCGCTGAACAGCAGCGTTCCCGCCGAACTGCGGAGAGGAATCGTCTGTTCCAGAATCAGGTGCTTGCTGGCTTTGGAATCGATGCGGCAGGCGGAGCCGTCGGCGGAAAAGGTTCCTCCTCTGCTGCATTTCCAGGACCGGGGGTTGAGCAGATTCTCTGCCGCCGGCAGGAGACCTCCCAGCAGCAGGAGGGTGGTGATGAGGATGATTTTTTTCGGATGCATTGTATTCTCCATAGAGTTTCTGATCTGTCATTTCATTTGAATTTACAGCATCTGGTTGCCGGAGTTTCCGCCGCCCCAGAAGTAATAGGCGGGGTTGGTCGCGGCGTTGCCTGTCTTGTTGACAAACGTATTTCGCGAATGGTTTTGCACATGTCCATCCAGGTAAAGCGCGTTGATGCTGTGCGAAGAGTGGCGCCATGCACCAGGCAGAATCAACGCATCCCAGGTGTTGACGGCGCTGGGCCAGGTGACCGCCGGGTAATAGTTCGCTGCACCGAAGGCGTTATCCATGTAGATATCCATGATGATGCCGCGTCGGGAAGGGGTTTTCACCCGGTTCAGCTTCTCCTTGCATATTTTGACATTGGCGCCGTAATGGATCGAATACTGACGCAATTTTTTTGCTTCGGAGGCGGGGCAGGCAAAAGGCGGGTAGGGAATGGCATCCTGGTAGAGCGGAAGCTCGCTCTGATAGGAGCTGTACGCTTTGCGGGGAGCTCCCGAAATCAATTCATAGATGCAATCCTGCCACAATCCGTTGGCTGCACCATCCGGGGGATCCAGATGGGTCGCGTTGTAGTTGGGGAAATAGACATAGACATCCAGATACATGGCGGTGCCGGTGCCGACCTGGCGGAGATTGGAGGCACATTGAATCGTCTTGCTCCGCGTCCTTGCCGAACTTAACGCGGGCAGCAGCAGGGCCGCAAGAATGGCAATGATCGTTATAACAATAAGCAATTCGATAATAGTAAACATTTTCCATCTTTTTTTCCGCATGGTGTCCGCTCCTTTCCACCATTAATTATACCGGAAACAATCTTGAAAAACAACAGGAGAAACAATATATTACCATGGC
>NZ_DBEXAY010000198.1:0-8164 GCF_048170485.1 Victivallis sp.
TCCCGGCGCGGCCACGGATACCAGCAAATATGACACGGAAAGGAAAGCCTCGAACAATGGCCCGGCCTGGGGGGATGATTCCAACCATCTGTCGACGGCGTACATCCGGAACGCCCCGATGCAGAGCCTCTGGGAACTGGGTGTGATCCACCGGGGTGCAGCCTGGCAGACCCTCAATCTGAAAGCGGCGGGAGCCCCCGGTGGTACCGGCTCCATCTCCCCTGCTGACATGAAACAGGGCCTTTCGTGGGATAATCCATCCGGAACCTCTTATGCCAACGGAGATGGCGGTATCTTGGAGCAAGTGAAACTAACTGAAGAAGCCTATTGTTATGGGAAGGTAAATATCAATATGCTTTGTTCTGACACCACTATCAATATTGGATATGAACATGCTCACGACTATCAGATGGGACAAGCTCTCTTCTACAACATCATGTATGGTCAGGAAATCAGTAATTTTGAAACAACCACTTCCTCAACAAAAATAGGAGTATCTACAACGATCGGTAATGCCTTGGCGCAGGCATATGTTAATGAGGCCGGAACCAAAAAACCTTTCTCCAGCCGCACCCAGTTTCTCGACTGGGAACTTTCATCCGGAAATGATTTATGCAATGCATTTGGAGCAATAGACATAACAAATTCTTCAGATGCTCAACGTGAAGAAATTGTGGGAAAAACTATTAACCTCATCAAGACCGAACCGTCCCCCCCCAACGTCATCCAGTTCATTGTCGTGGCGCAGACCATCCGGGATTTGAGTGGCTCGGTAACCCGGGTCAGACCGGATGATGCCCAAGTCGTCACAAAGGACGATTGTGCTTACGGCCAGTTCGATGTAGCCAGATACATCGACAAGGATGGTTCTAAAATTACCTCCGATGCATCTGGCAAAATCAGCAACGACGGCAGTGACCCGTCCTCGCCGGATTCGACGCAGAGCCCGGATGATTTCATCTACTTCGATGAAATCACCAGCGAAGTGAAAATGCTGGTCACGCTGGAAAAGGTGAGCGAAGTGACCGGGCAGATCGTCGTCACCAGTATCGAATACATCGACTGACAACGATAAAAGACAAGAGCCGCGCGGGATGTCTCCCGATCGCGGCTCCTGTTTTTTTAAGGTGGGCGTCAGGCGAAGAGAATCGGCGACTGATTCTTCAACAGCAGAAAGTTGCGAAGCGCACGGTACTCTTCCACCGGATAGCCCCAGGCGTTCACCTCGGCACGGATGAAATCCATCTCCCGCCCCGTCAAATCCCCATCGCACATCGCCAGTTCCAGCTGGTTCGCAATCAGGCTGGTCAACTGCTCCCGCGAAAAGGTCGATTTCACGGCAGATAGAAACGCTTCAAAGCCATTCGACTGCGTGTAATCCACCCCCGCCTCCAGCGCTGCCGGAGGACAAAGCTTCCGCAGCATCTCCTCCTGTTCCGGCGCGAGATTGCCATCCGCCCGCACCGCCCAGAGCAGTCCGGCGGCGAAAAGTTTCGCGTTCTCCGAAACCGGTTCCGCTGACACGGCGGCGGATTCCACTGCCGCTCCGGTGGCTTCGTTCTCCAGACTGTCGAGCAACTCTTCCAGCGCATCGCCTTCCGAAAAAGAGGCGCATCCCGTCAGAATCGTGCCGTCCGGCAAAGCAATTTCCACCGAGACGTTGTTCCCGTCAACCTGACGCTTCCGGATCGACGCCCCGGCAACCGGGCAGCTCATCCGCCGGAATTCCGAACTGCCGAAACTGCGGTCAATTGCCGCGAACTCCCGGTCTGTCCGAAAGAAGTACCCCTCCCCCGACTCGCCGGAAAATTGACGGCTGAACCGCACTGCATGGAGGATTTTTCCAGCCACGCCGCCCGAAGTCAGCGCCTCCCGGAGATTCCCGGGAATAAAGTTGACATCCATGCCGCCGCCCCTCCCCTTTCGCTTCTACTTCATTTTTTCCGCCAGCGCCGCGGCAAGATTGACGCAGGCTTCACATGGGAATCCCGAACCGCCCTTGATCTCCCGGCAGGTCAGCGCCCCCTGCGTCTTCTCGCCGAATTTTCGACACAATTCCGCGAATTTTTCCTCGTCATTCAACACGGTTTTTGCCGCATACAGAGCTCCGCACAATCCGCCGGGCGCCCGCCCGCCGCCGAACTCGCGAAACTCCGCAATCTTCTCCGGCGGGAAATCGAAATAGCGCAGAACCGCCTGCGCGCAATTCAATTTCTCCTCCGTCCGAAAAAAATCTGACGCCGCCTTCATTCCATCACCTTGTGAATCGTGAGCGGCGCGGTCAGCAACGGCGCGACGCCCTGTTCGAACGCCTTGAAATGGGGTGCCACCATGTGCTTCTCCAGCGAAGCGTCATCCTGCCACTTCTCGAAGAAGAGCCAGGTGCCCGGGTTGAGCACATCCGCCCGGCAGTCGTAGCCGAGGCAGCCGGCATCCCGCCGCGAGGCTTCGAGCAGCGGCTTCAACAGCGCTTCAAGTTTTTCCGTCTCTTCCTTCCGGACCGACAACAATGCAATAATCTGAAACATATCTCCTCCTGTTGGATTGTTTCTCTTACTATACCCCTGCTGTCACTGGAAATCAACCTGCAATTCCACTCTTTCTCCTGCCCTGCCAAGCCTCTTCCCGGTTCTGATAGAACTCCCGGTACTGTCGCGGCGGAATGCCGGTATTCTTGTGGAAAAACCGTGAAAAACAGAATTCGCCGGCCCTTCAGAGGCGAAACAGCCGGAAATTTCCGTCTGTTTTGAGCTGACCGCCGAATAGCAGAACTTCGTCTGCTCTCCGCCGCACCCCGCTGAACTCCGGGGAACGGCGGAGTTTTTTCAGTATCGCCCGGCGAATTCCCGGCGATATTCGAGCGGCGAAATCCGGTATTTCGCCTTGAACAGCCGCGAAAAATAGAATTCATTGCCGATCCCCACCCGTTCGGCAATCACGCCGACCGGCTCCCCGGTGCCGACCAGCAGCGAGGCGGCCTGCTGCAGGCGGCACTGAATCAGAAACTGCTGCGGCGGCAGGCCGGAAACCGCTTTGAACAGGCGGCGGAAATGGGCGGGAGTGAGGTTCCGCCTCCGCGCCTCGGAGCAGAACTCCCACCCCCTTTCCGGGTGGCGGCGCACCTCGGAAACCAGATGGCCGAAGTACTCCTCCTGAAACGCCGGAACCGGCGGCCCGTCCGGCTCAGCCTCCTGAATCTGAAGCAGCAGATCCTCGTAGAGCAGTACCGCCCGCGGCGGCACCACCGGCGCCGCATGGCGCAACAGCGACATGATCCGCAGCATCGTCTCAAGGAAGCGCTCCGGATTGCGCACCTTCCGCAGCGGGTGCAGATTGTCGATCGGCAGGAGGCCGCTTTTCACATACTCCTCCACCCGTTCTCCGTAGGAGCAGAGAAAGTTGTGATGCCGCGACTCGCCGGGGGCATTCCCATATTCGAAAAATGCATTGGGGTGCGTGATAAACACATAGGCCCCCTCCACTTCAAAGCGTTCCCCATGGTCGATCTGCAGCCAGAGTTTCCCGGCATGGTTGTACTGAATCCCGTAGTAGATCGGTACATGATGGGATTCCCCGCGGAACTCCGGCGAGGAGTGATACAAACTGAAATAGTGACCGTCAAAAAAATTCATAGTCGGAAGAAATCTTCGTTTTGTGCAAAAAGAGGTTGTTTTTCTCCATTTGAAATCGGATTTTTCGACGTACGTTATGATAAAGGGAAAAATATCCCCGTTCAACCAAAAGTCAAGGAACGCAACCATGGAAACTATGAAAATCGGGTACATCGCCATCTCCAAGGCCAGCTGGATGACTCCTAAAATCGACGCCATCGCCAAGCGGACGTTCGAAGCTCTTCAAACGCTCCCGGCGGAGATCCTCTATCACGGCGTCACCACCACCGAAGGGGAAGCCGCGGCCCGGGCCGAAGAGTTCGCCCGCGCCGGCGTCGATACGGTCGTGATGCACTTCGTCACCTTCCCGGTCGGAGCGACCATTCCGGCGGCGGCAACCCGCCTCGACGTTCCTTTCATTCTGCTCGCCAACCCCGAGGAGCCCGGTCCGGGCAAGATGTGGGAGCAGAACTCCTTCTGCGGCGCCAACATGGCGGCCCACGGCCTCAACCGGCTGCGCAAACGCTACTGCTTCGTCATGGCCCGTCCGGAAGAGACCGCCGAAGCGCTGAAAAAACCGCTGGCCGTCGTCCGCGCCGTCAAGATGCTCCGCAATCTGCGGATCGGCCTCGCCGGCGGACGGGTTCCCGGCTTCTACACCTCGAATTTCGATGAGCTTCTGCTCCGCCGCGAATTCGGCGTCGCCGTCGAAGTGCTCGACCTGCTCGAAATCGTCAAGACCGCCGACACCCTCACCGAAGCGGAGCTCGCCGCTGCGCGCAAGGTGGTCAAAGAGAGCGCCGCCAAAGTCAACGCCGTCTCCGCGGCCGACCTCGAACTCGCCGCGAAAATGTACGGCTCCTTCCGTAAGACGGCGGAGAAATATCAGCTCAGCACCTATGCGGTCCGCTGCTGGCCGGAGTTTTCCGACCTCTTCGGCATCGCGCCCTGCGCCGTGCTCGGCATGCTCTCCGACACCGGATTTGCCACCAGCTGTGAGGGTGACGTCACCGGCGCCTTCACCATGAAACTGCTTCAGGCGCTCGCCGGCGGCGGCATTCCCTTCTTCGTCGACCTGATTCAGTACGACACCGGGAAGAACACCGGCGTCATCTGGCACTGCGGCGCCGCGCCGAAGGGGCTCTGCCGCAACTTCGACGAAACGGAACTTCGGCTGCACATGCGTGTCGACGGCGGCGACAAGAAGGGGGTCACCAACGACTTCTCGCTCAAGGCCGGCCGTGTCACCGTCGCCAAATTCGACACCGACGCCGACGGAAAAATGCGCATGCTGATCGCCCCCGGCACCGCGATCGACACCGAACCCTTCCTGCGCGGGAATCCGCTCACCATCCATTTCGACGGAGCCGTGCCGGAGCTGGTCGACACCATCATGAAGAAGGGATTCGAACACCATTACGCGGTCATCCATGCCGACGTCAAGCAGGAGTTGCTCCAGTTCTGCGAATGGTTCCACATTGAACCGGTCGTCGTCGGCTGAAGCAAGGAGGAGAATTCATCATGCAGAAGATCACCATTGCCGCCCAGATGTTCAGTTTCCGCAACTACATCAAAACCCCGGCAGGGGTGCGCAACACCTTCCGCCGGCTGAAGCAGATGGGCTATGACGCAATTCAGCTCTCCGGCTCGATCGCGCCGATGCCGACCGCCGACCTCGCCGCGATGCTCCGCGACGAGGGGTTGACGGCGCCGACCAGTCACTCCTTCGCCAAAACCATTGTGGAAGAACCGGAAAAGGAGGCGGAACGGCTTCTCCAACTCGGTTGCCGCCACACCGCCTACCCCTTTCCGCACTGGCGACCGACCGGCGAAGGCGAAGTGATCGAACTTGCCCGCGAACTCAACGAGGCGGCGAAACGGTTCCGCGCCGCCGGAGTCACGCTGGCCTATCACAACCACTCCATCGAATTCGAACGGTTCAACGGCCGCACGATGCTGGAGATCCTCTACGCCGAAGCGCCGGAAATCGACGCTGAACTCGACACCTACTGGGTTCAGAAAGGCGGCGCCGACCCGGTCCGGTGGATCGAAACACTCGCCGGACGCCAGCAGGTTCTTCACCTCAAGGATTACGGGATGAAACCCTTCTGCGAATGTGGCGATTCGGTCATGATGCCGGTCGGCGAAGGCAATCTCGACTGGAAGCGGATCCTCGACGCCGCCGGCCGGGCCGGAGTCACCTGCTGGGTGGTCGAACATGACGGCGACACCAGCGATCCCTTCGGCTCCTTCGCTTCGAGCATCCGGTTCCTGAAAGAGAATTTCAGCAGGTAATTTGCATGAAAAAAATTCAAGTCACCATCTGGAACGAATTCGTCCACGAACGGGAGGAGGGTCCGGTCGGCGACCACATCCGCACCCTTTATCCGGAAGGAATCCATGCCTTTCTGGCGAAAGCTCTCGCCGCGGACGATCTCGAAATTTGCACCGGCACTCTCGACGAGTCCGCGCAGGGACTCCCCGACGAACGGCTCAACCGGACCGAGGTCCTGCTCTGGTGGGGCCATTGCGCCCACGACCGGGTCGATGATGCACTGGTGGAAAAGATCCGGCTCCGCATCCTCTCCGGCATGGGGCTGATCGTGCTTCACTCCGGCCACTATTCGAAAATTTTCCGCCGGATGATGGGCACCAGCTGCCGGCTGCGCTGGCGCGAAGTCGGGGAAAAGGAGCGGCTCCGCGTCGTGGCGACCGGCCACCCGATCGTCGATGGAGTGCCGGAGACCTTCGCCCTGCCGCACAGCGAAATGTACGGCGAACGGTTCGACCTGCCGGACGACGGGAAGATCATCTTCATGTCCTGGTTCGAAGGCGGCGACGTCTTCCGCAGCGGCATGCTCTTCCAGCGCGACGCGGGGAAGATCTTCTACTTCTCGCCGGGTCACGAAACCTACGCGATCTATCACGACGCCAACATTCAGCGGGTGATCGCCAACGCGATCCGCTTCGTCGCCCCGGCGGCGATTCTTCCGCCGCGGGTGACCCCCTGCCCCGAACCGTCGGAACCGATCCGCACACCGAATCCGCTTGCGGCGCTCGACACCAGCGCGCTTCACGCCAAACAGTAAGGAAAGGAATCCATTCCCATGTCCAGAATCATCAAAGTCGGCATCGTCGGGCTCGGCCGCGCCGGAATCGGCATGCACTCCTCGGAACTCGCCGAGTACCCCGACCGTTTCGCCATCGCCGCCGCATGCGACCACGCAAAGGAGCGGCTTGAGAATCTGCCGGAGCGTTTCAAAGGAGCCAAACTCTACACCGATTACAGTGAGATGCTCCAAGACGACAACGTGGAACTGGTCTCCATCGCCACCCGCCACCCGGAACACGTTCCGATGGCGCTTCAGGCACTGGAGGCGGGCAAATACGTCAACATCGACAAGCCCTACGCGCTGAACAACCGGGAGATGGCACAGCTGGCCGAGGCGGATAAAAAGTATCCGGGCAGGATCTTTCTTCGCCACAACCGCCGGTACGAAGCCCCGTTCCAGAAGGCGATGAAGCTGATCGCCACCGGGGTGCTCGGCGAAATCAACACGGTCAAACTCTACCGCAGCGTCGGCTACTGCCGCCGCAACGACTGGATGACCATGACCGAATTCGGCGGCGGACTCTTCACCAACTGGGGGCCGCACATCATCGATCAGGCGTTGCAGTACCTCGATTCTCCGGTGGTCGACCTCTGGGCGAACATCCGTTCCATCATCAGCATCGGCGATGGCGACGACCACATCAAACTGCTGCTCAAGGCGGCGAACGGGCGGATCGCCGACATCGAAATCTCCGGAGCGCACACCCTCCCGGGGCGCGAACTGGAGATTCAGGGATCGCGCGGCACACTGATCTATCCGGTCGACGGCAGAATCAAAATGCGGTACGTCGACCCGGAAATCGAATTCAAGCCGCTCAAGCCGCATCCGGAAAATCCGCCGATGAAATACGGCAACTTCGATGAAACGCTCACCTTCATTGAACAGTTCGTCGAAATTCCGCCCATCCCGATGTCGGAGATCTGGAAGCATGTCTATGACGCGATCGTCAACAAAGTCCCCTACCCGATCACCATCGAAAACGGGATCGCGGTTACCGACATCATGGAGAAAGCGTTCCGCAAGAGCAACTTCAAACCGGCCGAACGTTTTCTCTGAACGAAGCGGCGCACAGGGACGGGAGGGGAATTCCCCTCCCGTTTTTTTCTGCAACGATTTCCCGCCGGAGGTTACGGTCCGGCGATCTCCCGGAAGCGTTCGAAGTAGGCGGACAATTTTTCCAGAACGGTTTCGCGCTTTCTGGCGCGGTCGCCGGTCGGCGTGAAGCGGGAGACCGGCGGAAGCACCTTCGCGAGCGCCGTTCCGTTGACCTGAAGGAAGTTGTCGCGGAAGGCATTCCGCATGAATTCGCGGGTCGCTTCCGGGTTGAGGTTCTCTTCGCGGATGACGCGGGCAAGCTCCTCCTCTTTCCGTTCTGCGACGAAGGCGCGCCACTCCTCGTCAATGTCGCCGTTGGGAGTCAACGAGGCGAGAAACGCTTCG
>NZ_DBEXAY010000199.1:0-2914 GCF_048170485.1 Victivallis sp.
CTTTCTTCCAGAGTTTACGGAAAAATCCGAGTGATTCCCATTTTCGGAAATAACGATGCACACTGCTGGAACTGCCATATTCTTTCGGCAGGGCTTTCCACTGAATGCCTGTGCGCAGAACATATATGATTGCCTCAAAAATCCTGCGGGATTCCATCGGTTTGCGACCACCTCCGCGTCGCCGCTGATAACTTTTTTTCGGATCACGTTTCACTTTCGGTATCAAGGGAGCAACCCGCGCCCAAAATTCATCCGACACTTCCCATGATTTGACTGCCATATTCACCTCCCGCGTTACAGAATGCAAATATAGCATAATTTTCTTGGATTTCATCTTTTATTTAGGGATAAGTTCTTAGTGAAAACTGGAACTGTCATTCGTCACAATGCTAGAAAAATCTATATTGCATTTTCAAACGCTTATCCAAATCAGGAACTGTTGCGATTAATTGCTGCCAAGATCATTGAATGTGATTTCCGCATTTTGCCAACCACCATTAGTCCGGTTTGGATACCGTTTGGGAGGAAATGGTCACTCTCTGCAAACGATGCGGCATTCTCCTCCGGGAATATCCAACCCGGTGCCGTTCAGAATCAGGCGGAACGGCCAGCTGCTCCGGGCGGTGAGCATGCCGTTTTCAACGATGAGGTCGGCAAGCACATCGCCGAAGCGGTAATTGCGGACGCCGATCCTTCCCTTCACCTTTTTCGGCAACGACCAGTTGAGGGTGCGGGCAAATGCATCCGCTTCCGAAAGGCCGATCACGTTTTCGAGGTAGAGCGAAATCGGGCCGAGTGCCGACCAGCCGCAGAAGCCAGGACGGACAACCCGGCCGTTTTCGTCGCACGAACGGGCCGGCTCCGGCGCATTCGGCGCATAACACTCCCAGACGGTGTGCGGCTCGTACTCGGCAAAGGTCCGGTACTGATGCTCGAGGATTTTCCGGGCACAATCCCGGGCCAGTTCGAATTCGCCGTATTTTTCCAGAGCCTTGACCGCCATATAGGCAGTGGGCAGCCACAGCGAACCGCGCCAGTAGCAGCCGTTTTCAGCATTGAAATCGGCATCGTTCCGGGCGAGAGAGAGCAGCGGCAGCGGACCGCCGAGCCGTTCCGGCGTCATCGCGAAAGCGATCATCCGGCCGACCTGTTCCGGCGTCGCGATTCCGGCCAGCACCGGCCAGAATGAAGCCGGCGTCACAACCTTGTAAAAACTGCCGTCTTCCCCGTCGATGTCATAATAAAAGCCGTCCTCTTCGCACCAGTAACTGCGGTTAACGGTTTTGCGAAACGCTTCGAACCGCTCCTGCCACACGGCGGCAAGCTCTTCCTCTCCGATCAATCCGGCCAGCACCGAGATGCAGGAGGCGGAGAGCGCCTGTTGTGAAATCGCATCGAGCCAGAACATCCGCGGATTGTTCGGGCGGGGCATCGATGCACTCGGCCCGGTCCGGCCGCGCGGGGTATTGTCCATGCCGCTCGCCCCGCCCTCCCACAGATATCCCCCGGTCCGCTTTCTCCAGAAAGTCGGAGTGCCGGCTGCCGGAGGCCATGCGGGTCCGGTCAGATTTTCAAGCCACTCGAAATGCTTCTGCAGAAAACGCTTTTCCAGCAGCAATTCACGCAGATGTTCCCGGTCGCCGGTCATCAGCGCATTCTGAAGCTCGGCCCACGCGAAAAGCGGCGGATTGTCGGCGATGCAGATTTTGATCTCCGCCGGTTCGCCGATCGTTGCTCCGGTCCACTCCGGCGCATTGCGGGCGATGACCTGCGGCAGGCGGCCGCCGCCGTACAAAGGCAAATAGAAATTATTCAGGGTTTCGACGCCGGGAAAACAGTTCGGCGCATATTTGCAGAAGAGGCTCATGAAGCAGCTGTCCCAGATCCAGATGCGGACATCGCAGAACGCTTCGTCCATATAAGGAGTCTGGGGCATCCCCGGAAGATCCAGCAGATGATCGTGCGCCAGTTCCCAGGTTCGTTCATACAGCCGGTTATATTCGGGCCTTTCATCGAAAACCGGTTCCGGCACCTGCGACCGCCACTCCGCGTCAATGGAAAACTCTTTTCTCATCATTACGGTATCTCCAGCTCTGCAGCCAGCGGGAAATGGTCGCTGGAGGCCAGCCCGCCCTGAAAATCCTCGATAACCCGGAAAGACCTGACGCGAATTTCCGGCGTCACCAGCAGATAATCAATCGGCTCTGAATATTTACGTCGTGCGGGATCGGATTCGTAACCGTGGAAAGTACCTGACGGCCCTGCCGCCAGCTCCGCCCGGAGCCGGGCATCGTGCAGCTTTTCGCTGGCCAGAAGCACCGGTTTGTCACCGGGAAAGGAGTTGAAGTCTCCGGTCAGAATGGCCGGATATCGCCGAAGATACGGCTTGAGCCGTTCCAGAATCAGCGCAATGCCGTTTTCTCTGGCTTCCGGGCTAATATGGTCCAGATGGGTATTGGCGAACAGAAACTCTCTTCCATTCCGGCGTTCTCGGAACAGGCCGTAGGTGCAGATACGCGCACAGGCGCTTCCCCATGATCGGGAACCGGGAGCTTCCGGTGTCTCGGAGAGCCAGAACGTGTTTTCCTTCAGACAGTCAAACCGTTCCGGGTCGTAGAAGATGCAGGAATATTCACCGCCGCCTCCGGCCTCCCGGCCCCGGCCGATGCAGCGATAGCCGTTCTCGCTTTCGATCGTTGCGATCTGGGGAACCATCGCCTCCTGCGCTCCGAAAATATCGAATTTTTCGCGTTTCAGCAGCGCAACGACACGCGGCCCCCGATTGGGCCAGTCGTTCGGCGCGACATCCTTTCCCAAATACCGGAGGTTGTAGGAACCTGCTTTCAATTTGAGCGTTTCCCTGCCTTCCCCGGCACACAGCGAAACAATAGCCATCCCCATAAATAACAGACCA
>NZ_DBEXAY010000200.1:0-23428 GCF_048170485.1 Victivallis sp.
AAAAAGAAAAATTTACAGGAGAGTCACTGGCGCCGCAGTGTGCCGGGCGGATAGCCGTACGCCTGCTTGAAGGCCCGGATAAAGGAACTCTCGGTGGCGAATCCGCATTGTTCCGCGATCGTCCTGATCGGGGATTTGCCGGCCTTCAGCCGTGTATGACGATGGAAATTTATTATTGACCAGGTCAGAGTTTATGTGAAAAAAAAATTATTAATTAAAAAAAACGATATTGACTTTATCAGAAGATTGCAGTATAATTAAAAGGGAATGGAAAAGGAAAATATGGAAGACAGAATCACATTTGTGCGCAACCATATTCTGGGGATGCTCGAACGCGGCGAGTTGAAGGGCGGCGACAAACTGCCCGGCGCCCGGGAGCTGATGCAGAAAGAGAAGATCTCTCTGCCGACGGTCCAGAGCGCCATTGAGATTCTGGTGCATGAGGGCGTGCTGGAAACCTTTCCTCGCCGGGGCACATTTGTTCAGGCGGCGTGGCGGTTGCGGACTCTGCAGCAGAATCTGGTGCTGTTCCGGCCCCGGCTGGAGTGGCTCGACGAGCTCTGGCAGCTGGCCCGCCGCGAGGTTCCGGAGGTGTGGATCAGCGACAAGTTCGCAGAAGGGATATTCGAACTGCGCACGACGCAGTATGTGCAGGCATATCACAATCAGTATGCGGATCTTTCCCGGATATTTGAGAGCTGTTTCCCGGATAAGAGCGACTTTTTCCTGGGTCCGTTCGAGGCGTTCCGGATCAACTCCCGGCTGGTCGGCGTGCCGGTCATCTACTCCCCGCGGGTTCTCTTTTACAATCCTGCTCTGTTGAAACGTGCCGGATGCTCCATGCCGCACCCGGGGTGGACGATCGAAGAGTTTTTCGACTGCATTCGGCGTCTCCGGCGGATTCTGCCGCCGGAAGATATCTTCTGCTGGCACGATTCGGAATTCGGCTGGATCAATTTTGTGCTCCGTGCCGGAGGCGGCCTGATTGATCCGGCATCGCCGGAGAGTGTGAAGATCGACAGTGCGGAAACCCGGCTCGGGCTGAAGATTTACCGGGATTTGCGACGGGAACTTGGAATTCTGCAGTATCGTCACTATCCGGATGAGTTCGAGACCCGTTTCTTTGCCGGGCAGGCTGCCATGCTGATCGAACCCAGACAGTTTCTCTGCCGGATTCGAAGCGCCGGATTTGAAGAGTGGGATACCGTGCCCCTGCCGCGGATCGGGAACGGGCCGGATGTCAATGTGCAGGCTACTGATCTCTTCTGCGTCCGTCGCGAATGTGTGAATCCCGAACTGGCCGCCCGGCTGTTGAAGCTGCTTCTGTCGGTGGAGTTTCAGAACTGTCTGGCGCGGAAAAAATACGGCATTCCTATTCGAAAATCATCCATCGGCAACTCGATTGACTATACCGATGCACGTGACGTGCTTTTTTTAAGCGAGATTCCTAAAATGCAGTCCTGTTACCATCTGAATTCCGTGGAACTCTATACACTGGTCTGTGATGGAATTTCCAATCTGCTGGTCGGCGATGAGGATATTGACGCCGGAACCGCAGAACTGGCGGAAATGGTTCGTACCTGCCTGAAAATCAGGAAGGTACGGCAAAATGTTCTCAATATGTATCCCGATGTCGGGCGGACTGAAATTCTAAATTCACCTCTTTCGGCTGGATAAATCAGAGAAAGGAGATACGGAAAGTGAGCAGAATAAAATTTACGTTGATTGAATTGCTTATTGTTATTGCGATCATTGCCATTCTGGCCGCCATGTTGCTGCCTGCGTTGAACAAGGCGCGCGGTGCGGCGCAGACCGGAAGTTGTACCGGCAATCTTCGGCAGATCGGACTTTCCATCGCCTCCTATTGCACGGACAACGATACGTGGGGACCGCCCACCGTGGCCTCCTCCACCAGCCCGATGTGGGTGTATGGCAACCGGCAGTTGATATCGGGAATTACAGAGTTCTGGCCGACCGGCAGCGGCAGCATCGGCAACGTTTACTGGTATCATCTGCTCATGCAGTGGAACTATCTGCCGCGATTCGAATGCAACGATAAAAACTACAGCCACGAAGGCACGAATATGGGAGTGGACATCAAGGGAGTCCTGGTCTGCCCCACCTCGAAAATGCTGAATAAAAGCGGCCTGATCAGCTACGGAATCAACGCTTACATGGCTGGAGTTCCCGGCTGGTATTCCAACGCGGCGGATCGCTACTGGACTCCGTATAAGGTATTCAAGCGGCCCAGCCGTGTGTGGGTTGTCGCCGACCGGGCATGTCATCAGAAGGAGATGTGCGCTCTCGCGGAGTGCGGTGACGCGGCAACAGCCGCCACCGACACCTTCATCATGGGAGACAACCGGTTCCCCGCCATGCGCCACTCCCGCAGCGCCAATGTGCTGTGCGGCGACGGGCATGCCGCCCGGATTCCCCGCGACGGTGACGCCTGGAAATTGAACGACTCGTGGAAGAATTTCATCACCACGGTCGATCCTGTCTATTCCCACTGATTATCCGGAGAGATGCTTTATGAAAAAATTTATCCTGTCTGTTGTTGTGATTCTCGGACTTTCGAGCTGGGAATGTTTCGCGGAAGCAAAAAGCGTCAATTATGAGCAGTTCGGGGCCGTGGGAGACGGCCGGCACAACGATATGCCCGCCATTGTCGCCGCGCATGATTACGCCAACTCCCGCAAACTGCCGGTGCGGGTCGCCGACGGGAAGAGCTACTACATCGGCCGGATCGACCGGACCGCGATCATCCGTACCGATACCGACTTCGGAACCGCCCGCTTCCTCATCGACGACCGGGGCGTACACGATCAACGCGGACGGCAGATCTTCGAGGTGGCGCCCTCCGCAGCGGCCCGGCCGCTGACCAATGTTCCGCCGCTCAAACGCGGCGCGGCCAATCTCGGGATCAAGCTGCCGGAGCCGGGTCTCGTCTGCATCCAGGACCGCAACGTCCGTCGCTACATCCGCGGGGAGGCCAACCGCAACAGCGGCACTCCCCAGCGGGACATTCTTCTGGTGGACCGGGAGGGAAACATCGCTCCGGCCGCGCCGCCGGTCTGGGACTACGAGACCGTGACCGACGCCACCGTCATGCCGATCGATACGGAAACGTTGACCGTCCAGGGGGGAATTTTCACCACCATTGCCAATGCCGCTCCGTCGAAGTACACCTACTACCGCCGTGGAATCGGAATCAGCCGTTCTCATGTGGTGATCCGAAACCTCAAACACTTTGTGGAGGGGGAGGGCGAGACCGGAGCTCCTTATTACGGATTTCTTTCCATCGCCGGCTGTGCGGAAGTTCTGGTCGAAGATGTCCTGTTTACTGCGCACAAGGTCTATTATACGAAAGGCAGTTCCGGCGACCGTGTCCCCATGGGCTCCTACGACATGCTGGCGACCGATGCGGTCAACGTGACGTTCCGTCGCTGTCGCCAGAGCAACAGCATTCACGACCGTCATTACTGGGGAATCTTCGGCTCCAACTACTGCAAGAATTTGACCTTCGACAGCTGTATCCTGTCTCGTTTTGACGCTCATCAGGGCGTGGCGAATGCGACGATTCGCAACTGTGAACTGGGCCACTCCGGAATCAGTATCATCGGGTTCGGCACGCTGCTGGTCGAGAACACCAGCGTGACCAACCGCAATTTCATCTTTCTTCGCAGCGATTACGGCAGCAGCTGGCAGGGGAAGATCATCCTTCGCAACTGCACGCTGAAGAACGGGGCCACGCTGATCGGCGGTTACAACTCCGGCATGCAGGATTTCGGCTATCCCTGCTATCTGCCGGAAGAGGTGGTGATCGACAATGTGACCGCCGCGGACAATGCGGTGATTTTCGGCAACTTCAACTGGAAAAAAACCAGTCCGGCCTGGAAGGAGAAGTTCCCCTATCACATGCCGAAGAAGGTGACGGTGCGAAACTCCGGAACGGTCAGCGGCGCTCCGCTCCGCCTCAGCAGCAATCCCTATATGTTTCGCAACGTCGAAGTTGACCGGCAGTAGCCGGGCGGTTCCAGTCGTCCCGGAGGAGAAAGAACAATGGACCCGATCAAGCAAATCGCTCCGGCGGAACGGAAAATCTGGCGGGCTGGAACGTTGACCTACACCGCCGGTGCGCTCGGAATGCTCTGCTTCTGGTTGCTGTGGGGCGATTTCACCTGGGCGATGAAGGATCGTGCGGTCGGTCCGGCGGCGACGCTGCTGATCAAGGAGATCGGGGTATCGGAGTTTCTGTACGGGCTGATTATCGTGGGATTTCCGAATTTCACGAACACCTTTCTGTCGCCGATCATCAGCTATCTCTCGGACCGGCACCGCGGGCGGTGGGGGCGGCGGATTCCCTTTCTGCTCTTCACGACGCCGTTCATCGTGCTGGGGTTGTACGGGCTCGGCTGTACCCGGCTCTTCGCCTCGCTGCTGCATCAGGCGGTGCCGTCGATTCCGCTGCACGCGGCACAGCTGATCTTCTTCTGTCTGGCATGGGTAAGTCTGGACTTCGGGACGACGCTGGCCTCTTCGCTCTTCAATGCGCTGGTCAATGACGTGGTGCCGCGGGAACTGCTCGGCCGCTTCTTTGCGCTGTTCCGGCTGGTCAGTCTGGGGGCGGGAATGCTTTTCAACTTCTGGCTGATCGGCAAGGTGCAGGAGTATACGCTGGAGATCTTTCTCGGCATCGGCACGCTGTACGGCGCAGGATTGCTGATGCTCTGCTGGAAGGTGCGGGAAGGCGAATACCCGCCTCCCGCCGCTTCCCCGGTGAAGCGGACCGGCGGAGGCGATTCACTGTTCCGCCGGGGGAGCCGGGCGGCGGCGACCTATCTGCGGCAGAGTTTTTCGCTGGCCTATTACCGCTGGTACATGGCGGCTTCGGCAGTGGCGATGCTGGCGTTTGCTCCGATCAACATGTTTTCGATCCAGTACGCGCAGCAGTTGCAAATTCCGATGGAGCAATACGGCATCTATCTGGTGATTACCTATACCTGCTCTCTGGTGTTGAGTTATCCGCTCGGAATCCTGGCGGACCGGTTTCATCCGCTCCGTTCCGGACTGGTGTCGCTGATCGCCTATCTGCTTCTTATGGCGGCCGGTTACCGGCTGCTGCTGGACGCCGGATATTTCGGCATCGTCTTTATTCTGCACGGCGTCGTTTCCGGCTGTTACTTCACGTTGAGCGCCTCGCTCGGCTCCCGGCTGCTGCCGGGGGAGCTTTTCGCTCAGTTCTGTTCGGCGGGCGGCATTGTCACCGCCATTCTCAACATGGTGCTCGGACCGCTGATCGGCAAGCTCATCGATCTGTCGAACTACAACTACCGCTGCGTGTTTCTGCTTGGCGGAGCAATTTCACTCATCGCTGTTCTGCTGTTTCTGAAATTGCTCGTCTGCTACCGTCGTTACGGCGGAGATGAGGCGTACTCTCCGCCGTTGCCCGACTGAACCGGCAGGGGTCAGGAGGCGGAAATGCCGTTATGCCGATCCGTCTCCTGCATTGCGCGGTATTTGGTGCGCAGGCAGTTGAGGATCGTGACGGCGTTGACCGCCGCAATCCGGTAGAAGATCTGCCGCCCTTCCCGTCGGCAGGCGACGATTCCGGCGGCGCGCATCCGGTTGAGGTGCTGCGAAACGGCGCTCTGCGGCGCGGAGATTCCGGCAAGAATCCGGCTGACCGTGCATTCGCCGTTCAGATCCAGAAACTCCAGAATCCGCAGCCGCAACGGGTGTCCGATCAGTTTGATCACCTCCGCCATCGCGGTGAGAAACTCTTCGGGAAGAGGATGAGGTTCCGTCATGGTATCACTCCCTTCTCAACCTCAGATGAAGAGCGTGGTCGAGCTCTCTTTCGCCATCGCCGCGAAACTGGCCACGCCGGCCACCTCATCCACCTCGATCAGCTCCTCGCGGGTGATCCCCATCACGTTCATCGCCATTTCGCAGGCGACGAATTTGACGCCGAGTTCCCGCGCCTCGCGGAGCAGGTCCGGCAGCGAGGTGACATTCTGCTGTTTCATCACCTGCTTCATCATCGCACTGCCGAGCCCGGCCATGTTCATCTTCGACAGCGCGAGCTTCGACGCCCCGCAGGGGAGCATCCAGCCGAACAGTCTGGAGACGAGGTTCTTTTTCACCGCCGGAGCCGGATTTTTCCGCAGAACCGACAACCCCCAGAAGGTGAAGAAAATGCTCACCTTCGCGCCGGAGGCCGCCATGCCGCAGGCGATGATCAGCGCCGCCATCGCCTTGTCCAGATCGTTGCTGAAGAGGACGATCACCGCACCGTTTCCGCCGGGAACGGCGGCGGGCGCGGCGGCCGATTCCGCCGGAGCGCCGCCCTTGCGGATCACCGCTTCGAGCTGATCGCCCTGTTTCTCCAGCGAGGCGACTTCACTGCCGCTGGAACGGCTCCACGCTTCGAGATCGGGCGCGAACGAGGCGGCGGCCAGCAGCCGGAGCGTCTCCCCGGGGGCGAGTTTCTCCATTTCGCCCTTCAGCCGCACGATCGGGCCGGGGCAGGCGAGGGTGCGCACGTCGACTTTCCGCTCCACTCCGGCGGATGGCGCCGCCGGTGCGGCCGGCTGCGCCGGCGGGGCGGATTTCCGGCTCACCGGCGGGAGCGGCGCATGGGTGTACTTCCAGGTGAGGTAGCCGCCGGAGAGGTTGCGGACGCGGAAGCCGTTCTGCTTGAGAATCCGTTCTGCGAGGTAGCCGCGCAGCCCCACTTGACAGCTGACGATCAGCTCTTTCGAGCGGTCGAGTTCGTTCAGCCGCCGCCGGATCGTGCCGAGCGGCATGTTGATCGCGCCGGGAATCGCCCCCGCCTGATGTTCCGCCTCCTCGCGGACGTCGATGAGCAGGGCTTTCGCCGGAATCGCGTCGGCGTAGGCGAGTTCGGTGGTGCCGTCCAGCACATTCTGCGCGATCATGCCGAGGTAGTTGACCGGGTCTTTGGCGGAGTTGTAGGGCGGGGCGTAGGCCAGTTCCAGCTCGGCGAGTTCCGGCGCGGTGCATCCGGACTGCATCGCCGTGCCGATCACGTCGAGCCGTTTATCCGCCCCCTTCGCTCCGACCGCCTGCGCGCCGAGAATCTTCCCGTCGAAGTCGAAGAGCAGTTTCAGGTGGAGCTGTGCGCCGCCCGGATAGTAGGAGGCGTTCGAGGCTGGATGGGTGTAGATGCGGTGGTACTTTACGCCGAGCGATTGCAGTTTCGCTTCCGTAAGTCCGATGGAGGCGGCGGTGAGCGAACCGATCTTGATGACCGAAGCACCCCAGCTGCCGCGGTAGACCCGCTCTTTCCCGGCGATGTTGTCGGCGACGATCCGCCCCTGCTTGTTGGCGGGGCCGGCGAGCGGAATGGCGGTCTTTTTCCCGGAGATGCGATCGACCACCTCGACAGCGTCGCCGGCGGCGTAGATATCCGGGTCGGAGGTGCGCAGATGTTCGTCGACGACGATGTGGCCGCGGGGGCCGAGGGTGAGTCCGGCGGCGGCGGCGAGTTCCGAATTCGGTTTGACGCCGACGCTCACGACGACGAGGTCGGCGGCGAGTTCGGTGCCGTCGTTAAGCTGTGCGAAGAGGGCGCCGTCTTCCGCCTTCCGGAATCCGGCAAGTTCCGCCTTCAGCCGCACGTCGATGCCGTCGGCGGCGAGTTCGGCTTCGAGCGGCCAGGCCATTTCGCGGTCGACCGACGGGAGCACGTGATCCGAGTGCTGGAGAATGGTCACTTCGAGGCCGCATTTCTGCAGATTTTCGGCCGCTTCCAGCCCGATGAATCCGCCGCCGACCACCAGCGCTTTGCGGGCGCCGCCGGTTGCGAGGGCGCGGAGCGCATCCATATCCGGAATGGTCCAGAGGGAGTGAATGCGCGAGTCGTCACTGCCCGGCAGTTCCGGCGCGGCTGGGCGGGACCCGGTCGCCAGCAGGAGTTTGTCGTAGTGTTCGGTGTATTCGGTGCCGTCGGCGCGGCGGATGGCGACGGTTTTCGCCGCGCGGTCGATGGAGAGCACCTCGTTCCCGGAGCGGATGTCAATATCGAACCACGCCTTGAACTTCTTCTCTGGCATGACGAAGAGGGAGTCCCGCTCCGGAATGACCCCGCCGAGATGGTAGGGCAGGCCGCAGTTGGCGTAGGAGATGTATTTCCCGCGTTCGAGCAGAACGATCTCCATGGATTCGTCGAGCCGCCGCAGTCTTGCCGCCGCGCTCGCCCCGGCGGCCACGCCGCCGACGATTAAAGTCTTCATTTTCTCTTCTCCCTTTGCAGTTGCTGAAATATCATAATATTAAAATATCATAATATTTGAATATTTCAAGCGGAACCGGGAGCATTTCCACGGGGAGAAGGTTCCGTCGGTTTTTGAGTGCGAAGGAGAGAGAAAACTGTTTGGAGAGTGCGGCTTCCCCGCCTCTTCCGGGACATGTTATATTGCCGCTGCTGTCGCCGGAACGACGACCGGGAAGCGTTGAACGCCTTCCCGGTCAGTCGGGGAGAAAAGAGAACCGGATCTATGGTATCACCCGGACGATGCCGAATTTGCCCGATTCCTTTTTGTCGCCGATTCCGGAGGACCATTCCATGTATTTGCGTCCGGCACCGTCGTTGTCGTTGAGCAGAAACGAAAATCCGAACGCACGTTCCTTTCCGGTCAGCGGAAACAGATGAAGCAGGGGAATGCGAAGTTCATACTCCATTCCGTTTCCGGCCGACCGGGAGACCGCCTCCGCGTCGGGAACGATTCCCTGTCGGATTTGCCCCGTCAGCAGTTCCGGGGTCCAGTAGTTGTGGAGCTTATGCAAAACGGTCTTCCCATCGCTCTGACGCACCAGCAGGAATTCATGGTGATTTTCCGCCGTCAGCAATGGATCGAAGGAAAATTGAATCGAATCCCCTTCCCACGCCCGCTCCGGCGTGCGCTGAGTGAAGTGATCGTCCCGGACCGAAAAGAAGAGATACAGGTTCTTGTCATCCATCATCATCCGTGCTGAACCGGAGAGGTCCTGCGGCCCCTTCCATTGCGCTGGCCGGTCAACCCGCCGTGCGGAATTCAGCACCATTGCAGGCACGGAATTCCACTCTTGCGCATTGCCGTCCACAACAACGCACCCCGGGGTCGTCCGGCGGCATTTCCCCTGCCAGAGCACCCGGTCCGCCGTGTAGACCGAGTCCAGGCGGTAAAGCGCAACCTGATCGACGGTCATCGGCAGGTCCGGCCGGACCTCCGGCAGCAGCGAAAACTTGAGGTACGCCGCCTCCGGATGCCGGATCACGATCTCTTCGGAATAGAGCTCGCGATTCACTCCGGGTTTGACCGACAGCAGATTGATCCCCGGCTTTGCCGGGAAAATCCGGCGGTTGTTCTCATCGAACAGCGAATACATGACTCCAAATCCGGTTCCGCCTTTCAACCCGACTGCGACAAGGTAGTTTTCCCCCGGCTGAACTTTGATCTTCCCGGTCGGCCCGAAATGAAGCCGGCCGTTCCCCTGACAGAGCAGGGCATTGCCGCTCTCCTGTTTCACCAGTTCCAGATCGGCGTTCTTCGCGCGGAACCAGTAGGCAAAGCCGTTTGCAAAATTTCCGTTGCGGATCAGATTCTCCCCCGGTTCCCGGGTCGTGACTTCGAGGCGCAGATTCATTGAAATCTTCCCTCCGTCAAACCGCAGCGGCAGCGTGTACACCCCTTCGAGCGTTCCTTGCGGAATGTCGAGTTGCCAGCGTCCGTTTTGGAAGTGCGCCTTCCAGCCCTCCGGCAGTGTCGTGCACTCCGGAGCAGACGGCAGAAGACGCTCTACCGATTCGCCGGGCCGCACCCGCAACATCGACGGCAACTTCGCCCGCAGAGCCGCATACTGTTTCAGCCGGGTGAGATCACCGCCCACCAGAAACAACGGGTTTTCCGTCAGCCTGACCGGCCCGGATGGCTGGGAAATCCGGTTGTCCATCAGATCGTAAATTTCCGCTCCGGCGGCGAGTGCGGCGGGCAGCTTCGAGCCTTTGTCATCCCATGCGACGATCAAAGGTTCGCCGTCCCGTTCAAAGAGGTACATTTTGCCGGTCCCTTCGGAGAGGTCCGCCAGAAAGATGATATGATCCATCCGGTGTGTCATGGTCCGGTAGGCGGCATACATCGGTTCCGGCGCGTCGAACGCATCGTAAAATGCGCCGGTCCGCCCCGTATGACGCGGACGGGCGAACAGAAACGAATAGGTGCGCTCCACGCCGTTCACCGCCTCCTGCACATGCTGTTTGATCAATGAGGCCGCATTCTTCACAGGATCGCCGCCGTACCAGCGGGACTCCTCGGTGTTGAAAAGCGGAATTCCCGCCCGATAACGCGAAAGTATCTGCCGCCACTGACCATACGAAGCTTCGCGCGGGTAGTGGATGCCCATCACGTCGAAATAACATCCGCCCGAGCTCCGGATGGCCTCCTCCAAAAATCCGAGGGCGGCCGGAAAAAGTCCCCCGGAGAGGATGATGCATTCCGGATCAGCGGCTTTTGCCGCTTCATACGCGGCTTTCAGCGTGCGTCCGTAAGTGGCGGGCGAACCATCCAGCCAGAAGCAGGAGACATAGGAGGGTTCGTTCCAGATTTCCCAGTATTTGACGCGCCCCTTCCAGCGCGAGACAAGGTCGGTGACGAACTGCCGCCACGCCTGTTCTTCCGGCGCGAACATGGAGTAACGGCGCACGCCGATCGGCGGTGTCAGGGCTTCCGACGAATCCGGAGAAGCCCATTTCGGGGTTCCGACGATGTTGATCAGAGGAATCAGCCGGTAGCGTTCCATCAGCTCCAGGCGGCGGTCGGCGTTCTTCCAGCTGTAGGGCTGATTCCGGTCCGGACGGCGCAGATTCCACTTCAAATAGTGGTAGCGCATATGTTTCGCCCCCGCCCGCCACGCCCGCCGGACGATCTTTTCCGCCGCGGGAGCATCGAAGTTGTCGATGTAGGAGTCGCCGAGATGGTGGAGTCCGAACCGTGACGATTCATCATATTCCAGCTGGACCGGTTCCAGCACCGTATAGGCGGTTTGAACTTGTGTGGAAGGCGTGGAACACTCCACCCGGAACCAGCCGTGTCGATCCGACGGCAGGCGCAGCCGGAGCCGCTCACTCCGGAATTCCTCTTCCCCTTGTGCGACGGTTTTACCGAAGAAGTCGGTCACCTTCCAGGAGCATCGTTCCATCTGACCGGAGGGGAGAAAACGGTGCAGTTCCAGCGTCACCGCATCGCCCGGTGTGAATACATGGTCCGCTTCGCGGAAGTCCGCCCGCAACCATGGCTTCAGATTGGTTTCGGCGTCGGTCTGTCGTAACTCCATGCTGTCGAACGAAATTCTGGCGTATTTCCCGTGGGAAATTACCTTCAGCTCCAGTTGATTCGTCCCTGTTTTGACCGGAAACACGAGATTCAGAAAGTTTTCGTACTGCTCTTTCGACGCCGGGAAGTCGGCATACTGCACCCGCTGGTCCGGCAAGACGATCCGGATGCCGTTGCGTCGGTCTCCGATGTTCCGCTCCCCGGCAAGGTTCAGCAGAAACCGGCGGCGCCCCGGCTCACGCTCCTCCCAGATCAGACGGAGCGTGGTGACGATCTCCTCTTTCGGCATGAAAGCGGCATTGTCCCGGTGGGTGATCGTGTCGATCATCTCCGGACGCGTCTCCGATCCTCCGATGCGGTATTCAAAACAGAACCCCTTTTTGTGCGGATTGGTCCGCAGATACGGCGCCCGGCCGTATTCCCACGGGAAATAGCGGAGCTGAAACTCCTGCGCCTTCCGGTCTTTCTCCCCGAGTCGCCAGAGTACGGGTTCTCCGGCAATGCACGTTCCGCACAGAAACAACAGCAAAACAGTCTGAAATTTCATAAATTTCTCCTTACCACGATAACCAGAACGAGCAATCCCCCGGCTGTTCCCAGTAAGGGATCTTGCGATTGAGGTAGTCTCTGACTTTATAGATCGAGACATTTCCCGCGCACCACAGCGCATTGATGTCGTTGATCCCGCGGTGACGGAACCAGTTGTCGTTCCGGGTACTGCCGCTGGTGAAGTACGGGTTGTTGTCGCCGTCGGCAACCATCAGGGTTTTTGAGGGGCGTTTGATCGTGACCGCCTTCCGGTAGGCACTGCCCAGATACCAGGTCATCATGTAGGACTGATTCCGCGCGGTCTGCTTGGTCGGGCACATCAGCACCTGCGGGCCGCAGTAGCGGTAGATCGAATTTACGTAATTGTAATCCTTGTTCTCCCAGAACCAGTAACAGAACGGCTGAGAATCGAATCCGTAGCGGGGGTAATAGCCGTCGTAATCGCTGCTGTAATTCTGAAAACCCAGATAGATCTGTTTCAAGTTGTTGACGCATGCGGTTGCCCGCGCCGACCTTCTCGCCCGGTCCAGAGCCGGCAGCAGAAGACCGGCCAGAATGGCGATGATCGCGATAACGATCAACAGTTCAATGAGAGAAAATGGTGCTCTCTGTTTTTTGTTCCCTTTTTTTTCAACACAGTTCTCCGGACTTTTTCCTCTCATACAACCATCTCCTTTCGGGGTTGAATTGGTTTGTGCCCTCCTGGTGTCAAAGCATCGGGACTGAGCGTTCCGGTTCTCCGCCGTGGCCCCGGATGCCGGGGATCCAATTTCCGGCTGCAGACGGTACATTGCCGGTTCTTGTGAAAACAACATTCCTTCATAGATGCGGGTTACCAGTAGATTGCGACACTGCCGGTTACCGGTTCCGTTTCGATGTAATTCCAGCCGGTCGCGGTCTGGTATTTCCACGGGATGCGGGGAAGCCGCATCCGGTTGTCTCCGGGCAGCATGATGATCTCCACCGTATCCCGGCGCTCCTCCGGCGGGAAGATGCGCAGAACCGCATGTTTCAGGCCGCTCACCTCCAGACAGTGGACGCGGTCGATCAGCTGGGAACTGCGCGTGTGAACCCGGATCAGCGAATCTTCGCCGGTGAGAAAAAGACGGCACTCCCGGTTCCACGAGAGAGGGAAGTGACCGCACGCCAGATTTCCCCTCAATTCAAAATCGGTGCCGCTCATGGCCGGCGCTCCGAACGGCGTGCCGAGCCGGTGTTCCACCGTCTGGGTCAGGTTGCGCCCGGCGAAACGGAAGCCGCCGTCGTGCACGGAAAGGGTCTGGTGCGGATACCATTCGTCGGCGGACCGGCGCGGATATTCGAAGCGCCAGCCGAAACGCGCCAGAAGCGTGCGGAGCAGAATCGCCGGTTCAAAGTACGGTTCGCGCGGAAGTTTGCCGATGTATTCGTCCTGAAACGAGAAGGCATGACAGCGCGGCGTGGAGGTGCGGACCCAGATCAGATGGCCGCCGCCTTCCTGACGATGCTCTGCCGCAAGCGCCCGATGTTCCCCCGCCCGGAAACAACCGGCGAGGACGGTTTTGCCGCCGGTTTCCCGGATTCCTCCGGCGGAGTAGGGCGGAGCATGGAAAATCGTCCGGTCCGGGGCGAAGGTCTCCGGCAGATCCGTTCCTTCCAGCTCCAGTTCTCCTTCCAGAGGAGCGGTCAGACGAATTTGCAGCAGTTCCCGCAGCCGGGGCGAGTGTTCCAGAGGGCCGTACAGCAGAATTCTGCCGCCGCTTTCGAGATATTCCAGCAGGCGGGTTTCCCAGGGGGTATGTTCTTCCGGAACCGGTGAAACGATGACACGGCCGGGAGGGAGCTGATCGCACTCTGCCGTATCCATGACCGTGTTGAGGGGGAGACCGTTGTTGACGGCGTCGCGCAGAAAATGGTCTCCGGCGAACACTTCACCGATCCTGCCGCTCTCCTGCAAAATCCAGCGGTGGTACTCGGCAAACGGATAGAGCCAGAGAAAGGGACCGGGGGCATCGGGGGCGTTCCGTTGCGCCTGGCGCAGGTGAGGAATAATCTGTTCCGCCGTCTCCGGCGGCATTTGGCCGCGGCAGTCATCCACTGTAACCAGATTGATCCGGTTCGGCGTGACGATGCGGCCGTTTTTCCGCAGGCGTGAAACCGCCCACGGCATGTAGATGTCGTAGGGTTCCCCTTCGTAATTGGCGAGCCACGGTCTGGTCTGAAACCACGGGTCGCAGACGTAAAAGCGAAAGGTGAAATCGTCGGCCGGAAAACCCGCGGCATGCGACATCCAGCCGATCAATTCCGAGCCGAAATCATAGTTCAGCGGAGCCCATGGCGAATTGACCGGCGGTGCCTGAATCGCGCCGGAGTCGTAAATCTCCTTCAACGGGACGCCGTCGCAGGAGAGATCCCGTCCGGTGGTCAGGTTGGTTCCCCGTACAAACACCGGCACGGAACACTCCTTCCGGAACTCCTTCCAGAAAAGTTCCAGCATCTGTTTCCGCACCGTCTCCAGCTCTTCCGGGTGAAATTGTTCTCCGTCGAACACGACGCCGGTGTAGGACCACGGGAAGTTCCCGAACCCGAAGCCGTTGGAGAGCCAGAGAAACTCCATCCCCATGTCCCGCAGGAAACAGGTGGCCTGCCGGCCGAAGAAGGTGCCGAACGGCGTTCCCGCCGGAATCCCCTCAGGGAAACCCGTGTAGTGCCCGGAGTCCGCCAGAAGCGTGGAATAACACGAGACCAGTTCCCGGCTGTGACTGCCGTAGGAGCCGCGGCAGATTTCGGGATGTTTCCGGTATTTGAAGGCCGAAATGGTGAATTCCGGCCCGGGATCGAACGCGGTACCGACCCGTACGGGCCTGCCGGTCAGCTCCCCGCCGACGGCTTTCAGTTCCCGGACCAGTTCGGCGAGGAAACGGTAGTCGGTCTTCTCCGTTTCCGGTTCGAAGGGGTGGCCGATCATCGCATTGCGGTGGAGAGGGTCGTTCTGTTCCGTGCCGGCGGGCAGTGGACGGTTCATGATTCCGACATACCGTCCCCAGTCGAACTGCTGCTGCAGATCGCCGGAATATTCCAGAATTTCGGTACCGTCCCCGCTCCAGAGCAGAACGGAGATCTGTCGGGCGTCCTGTGTGGCGGGCAGCCAGGCGGAAAACAATTCGCGGCAGACCTCGCGAAGCGGCGGAGCATTCCGGCGCAAAAACGGTTTCAGTGAGAGTTCGAGAGTCAGCTCTTGCAATGCCATAATGACAAACCTTTCCTGCAGATTTGTTTTTATTATAGCATGGAAGCCGCGGAAAAATTAGGACTCTGTTCGACGGCGCGTCATTTGTCGGAAAAATCGGAATCCACTCCAATTTTTTCACCACGCCGGGCCAGGCGCCAGGCGCGCGGCGTCATCCCGGTTCTTGCCCGGAACACCTTGTAGAAATAGCTGATGTCGTTGAAGCCGCAACGGTAACATAGTTCGAGGATGGAGGAATCGCTGTCCGCCAGAGCTTCGCATACGGCGTCGAGACGCCGCCGGAGCAGGGCGTGGGAAATCGTACTGCCGGTGAGTTCCTTGTAGAGCGTCCACATATATCCCCGGGAGAGACCGATACGGGAGGCGAGATCTTTATAATCCGGTTCTTCGGCAAAGTGTTCCCTGATCCATGCGTCGATGTAGCGGACGGCGTGAATCCGGTTCTCCTTCTGAATTCCTTCCGCGCTCAGGCGGGCGATGTGAATCAGAAATTCGATGACCTGCGCCCGGATCATCTCCCGATAGTTCGACGGCTTTGCGTCATACTCGTGCAGAATCCGCTTCAGCAGGGAAAATGCAGTCCGGTCGGCATCCAGAAGATAGAGAATGTCGGAGAGTGACGGATCCCGAGAGCCGGAACGCGAAAAGATCGAGAAGAAGTTGTAATCGTTTTTGAGACGCGGAAGTGTCTCGCCGATCAGCTCCAGTTTGAAACAGAGGTTGCAGAGAACGAGATTGTCGGTTTCCACAAAGAAGGAGGTCCGGTCGCCGGGGTGGACGACGGCGATCGTCCCGGGGCGGAGCGGCTGCATCCTGCCGTTGATCCGGTGTCCTCCCATGCCTTCCATCACATAGAAGATTTTCCAGAAGGAGCGGATATGCATCTGCGGATCATGGTTGTACACGGATTGCAGATGATTGTGAATTCCAATGTAAAACGGGAAGTCGGGGTCGCAGAACTTATGCCACATCGTAATCAATGCTGTCTGATCATTCTGTTTCGCCACCGCCGCCTTCTCCTTTCCTGTTTTCCCGTAATGTAATCGGTAACCGGAAAATATGCAACCGCCCGGCTTGGTGAAATTGCGGAATCATCCCGGCATCACCTGTCTGCCTGCCGGCGGCCTCTGTGACGATCCTGCCATGCGTTTCCCTTTCTCGCATGACGAACCGTTGCCGTACGGACTGTGCTGGAGAAGTTCTGGAATCCGGAGTGCTGCGTTTGCTTTAAAAACGCCAATCCGGCTGGCTTTTTCGATCTCGACGCCTCTCAACTCCGGCCACGGTCTGGAATCCGACTGGATTCATGATGAACTACGTCGAACGGCGAACCGACGCACCTGCTCAAGGGAGGCAAGTGGAAGACGATGTTCCATTTGCCGCGCTGTCTTCTCATCGCCGTCGAGCAGATGAAGCGGATCGAGACGGAGAACGCGAACCGGACAGCTCTTGCCGGAAAATGAATCGATCTCTCCCGGCGTCGGTGGATCCTCATGGCGGTTCCGGAAACGTTCCCCGGCGGAACGTTTCTGCCCTGCTGCCCGCTTTTCAGGCCATCTCGACAAAATCGCCGAATGCGAGCAGCAGCGGCGAATCGCGCACGGGGATATGTTTCAGACGGTACCAGCCGCTGCCGTCGGTCTCGACCATCTCTTCCGGAAGAGCGTAAACCGTTCCGTCGAGCAGATCGACCAGATGAATTTCCCCGGTCAACCTACAACATTCCAGCGTGATGGTTGATTCGTACTCCGTGGTCAGTACCTCTTTCGGAACCCAGTAGACAAATCCATATCCACACCCCGGCTTCACAAATCCCTGCGAAATAATTTCGCGTGCCGAGTCATCTGTCCGACGAATCCGCCATGAAGGTTCCGTCTGCGGAAAACCGTTGAGAAAATGGGGATCCATCAGAATCGGCAGCGTCTGCATCCGATATTCTCCCTGAAAAATCGACGCAAGGACCTGCAACGTTCGAAAGGCGGGTTTCGGTGTGTACGCTCCGGTCGCAATCCCGTCCGGGGTGAAGGTCGCCTCCAGGACGCCGAAGTACGCATAGTCCCGGTATGTTTTCCGATCTTCCGTCGTCCCGTTGAGCGCTTCGGCCATGTCCAGGCAGGAGAAATACGAACAGATCTCCACCCCCTCCATGAGATGCAGCAGCATCATTCTGGCCAGGGCCTTGGCCTGCCGGCGGGGTGTCCAGGCGGCTCCCCACAACGCTCCCGCCCGGGAACGGCGCGATTGAGCGCCGTTTTCTCCTTCCACGAACTTCAATTCAGGATTGTACATATGGCAGAGCGCTTTGACTGCCCGCATCACCCGGATGGTCACCGTTTCATCCGGGTTGTATCCATGGTAGGAGAGCAGGTCCATCGCCTTGCCGGCTCCCGTTTTCAGCATCTCCTGCAACCACTGCAGATCGAACCGGCAGATCGCACCGCCGATCACTTTCGCCGCCGGATCCGCTTCCCGAATCACCCGGGCGCTCATCTTCAGCAGTTCGCCATATTCGGCGCCGTTGACACCGCATTTCCAGCACCAGACTCCATCGGGTTCGTTCCATATTTCATACCGGTCGATTCGTCCCTTGAAATGTTCGACCGTGGCCCTGACGTAGCGAAGCCAGGCCTGCTTCTGCTCCTCCGTTCTCGGTGGACACCCGACGGCTCCGAATATTTCAGCGGATTTTGGATCATAAATTTTGTTTCCGTAACAGAGGCACAGCCACGGAACCAGATTACGTCGACGGAGCTGATCCACAATCCGGTCAAGCCAGGCGAAATCATAGAGGCCGGCTTCCCGTTCCGTCCGATTCCAGCCCGACTGAATCCGAATCCAGCGGACCCCGGATTCGGCAATCCGGTCATAGGCGTTTTCCGGATCGTACAGTCCGCGGTCGAGTTTTTCCAGGCCCAGTCCGAATACGGAGGAACCGGTTTCCTTCGAATTCAGAACTCTTACTCTCCCGATTGCTTCCAGCCCATCCATCAGAAAATCCTCCTCTAACGCAAGATGTAGTCCTCATTGAATGCTCCGCGGGCGTGGCTCTGCACACTGCCGTTCTTAAACATGAAGTTGGCACGGCCCATGTGGAAGATGTAAGCGGGGCGACGCACCCGGGTTTCGTTGTTCGCTATGACATCGGCATAATTCACCACCAGCCCATACGCCCGTGGCGCGTAGGCGACATTGATTCCCAGCGGTTGTTTGACCGCGGTGTAACAGGTCTCGGTCATGATGGCGGATTTGTCGTCGATCCGTTGAAATTTCCGGGCGATGATTTTGGCATCCAGCGGGGCGTTTTCCAATCCCCAGCCGGGGGTGCTGGCTTCCTCCCGGGAATACGCGCAGGTGGTCGGCATGTAGTTGGTGTAATACATGTCGAACGTGGTGGTGGCGAATGTGGAAGAGTGCCATCCCGGATCGCCGCCGGGGACGTTGGAGGGGCAGAAAAAGATATTTTTCCGCGTCTTCCAGGCCGAGCCATGATTGAACGCCGGATATACACTGCTTCGTGTACTCGGCACCAGATCCGCAGCCTGACGCGCATACAGATTGATGTAGTAGCTATGCTGCGAATCGTTGTAGGATGGCGGCATGAAATCGACGTTGTCCGTCACATACATGAAGAGATTGGTGTAGATCTGCTTCATGTTGGAGAGACAGAGACTCCGGTGCGCCGTTCCCCGGGCCCGGGAGAGTGCCGGCAGCAGCAGGGCTGCCAGAATGGCGATGATCGCGATTACGATGAGGAGTTCAATCAAAGTAAAAATTCGGCGACATTTGAACTCTGTTTTCATAGTACCAGCCTTTCCTGTTATGTCGAGTATCAAGGGGCGAAATCTCAATTCAATATCGTGCGGAGCTTTCGACCGGGGAAGAACAGCCGCCGATCGTTTGAACTGCCATACCTGCATTTCTGTTTTCCTCTCTCCCAAACGGGTTCCCGGATTTTTCCCCTGGCTGTCATTGGGCCGCGAGTTCGAAAAAAAACAGCCGCTCCTCCGGAGAGTTTTCCGGTATCGATGTCGAGGAGAATCCGGCTCTCCGTTTTCTTCAAAGGCAGTTCCTCGGTGCGAACTCCGTCGGTCCGGAGCGCCCAGGCGCGAAGGGAATTCCCATTCTTCAACTGAACTTTCAGCCGTCCGGTTTTCACCAGCACCGGCGGACCGCCCCAGAGCCGCATGGTTTTTCCGTCCGGTTCCAGTTCCATGCCGGTATTGGCCGCCCGTGTCGCGTAACAGAGAACGATGTTCCGGGACTCGCCGAGCGGTTTTTCATCCATGGAAACCGCGGCGACCAGGGAATCGGTCGAGCTTGATGCGAAAAGCACATCGAGCTTCGCGGAATCGCCGCCGGACAGCGTGACGGCCTCTGTTTTCGGTGTGGTCAGGCGAAGCTGTTTCCGGGGGGCATTGAGCAGAATTTCGCCGGTGTCCGTCTGATAAATTCCTTTTTCCGGCTCGGAACGGTTGTTCGCGGGCAGGATGCCAAGCCGGCGCATGCGTGCAAAATGATCCAATAAGGCTTTTTTCCCATCGCCGTTTCCGCGGATGTCCGTATGCCAGTCGTGTGTACTCACTTCGGCGGTTTCGTTCAGGGGGAGGAGCAGATCCGGCCCGGGACGCCGTGGAAGCGGAGCGTAAGGCGGAAGATCCTCAAACTTCAGTCCCGTTCCTGTCACCAGTGCAATTCGATTCTGGATGTCAGAGAGGGCGAATCCGGCGTTTCCATTGGAGAAAAGCCATTGGAAATCAACGCTCCAGACCACCTGGTGCCTGGCCGGCGCAACATCTCCCCGCAGAAAAAGCACCGCCGCCAGAAATTGCCCGCAGCGCAGAACCGGATTGACGCCAACTGAAAACATCAGGCAGCGCGGATCCGGCGGAGGTCTGAGCTGAACCGCCTCATCATGAATCATCATGGAACTCCAATCGGCAAAGGCGGCGTAGGCGACAAAGCCGAGCGGAAGTTCATACTGATAGGGATTCCAGAACGTGTGATTATATTCACCGCAAAGGAACGGGCGTCCATACAGCCGGCAGCTGTTGATCCGCCGGAAAAAAGCGGCTTCCGCGCCGATCGGGCTGTTCATCTTCGACAATTGCGATCCGGGATTCATCCAATTGCTGGGGAATCCCCAGTAGGTGTGAGCGTTGCAGAGCGGCAGGCTTTCCCAGGTGGAGGCAATCACATTCAACTGAGGTTCGGTAATGTTGTTCACCAGTCCTGGATAGCCGTTCTCGCGCAAAACCTCTTCGCACCAGCGATTGTTGTCGCGGATGAGTTCATACCAGAAGAGTGCGTAGTCGTCGGCCAGCCGGGAACGATCGGCGGCGGGAATCGGCGGGGCGTCGAGCCCCGTTCTCCGGAGCGCTTCCGGCCACGCTTCGGGCGGCACATTTTCATACCGCTTTTTCAGGAAGCTGCTCCACCGGTCGACGATGAGTTTGTAGTCATCCGGATAGGCATTGCGCAGGTTGGGAAAGGTCCGGATGGCCATGGTCTGTTCATTGTAGAATTCGATCAGGGCGATCGCCGGTTCATCTTTCCAGGCGATTCCGGTGTAAGGGTTGACGTGATTCAGCAGCCGGGCGGTACTCTCCCGGAAGCGTCGCCTCTCCCAGTCACAGCCCAGAAACATTCTGGCCTTATGCATGTTCCGACGGTTGTAGGCCGCTTTGTATTGAGCCGGCGGTTCAAAGAGGCCGAAAGAGAAGCAGACCAGCTGTACGTAGATGCCCTCCTCCTTCATTTCCGCCACCAGGCGGTCCCAGCGGTCGAGAAACCGCCCCTGTTCCATCGGGTGGGTGGTTTCCAGCATCACCCATTCGTCGAATCCGTGAAGTCGAAAGCAGTTGTACCCCTGCGCCCGGGTCGCTTTGGCCAGCCGGCGGGCGTTTTCCTCGAATTCCCGATCCGGCACATCCGGTCCCCAGTAGAGTGCGGGGATGCTCGACGAGTAGCCGAACATCCGGAATGGTGTCGGATTTTTTTCAAAGCAGAGCCGCCCGGCAGGACCGACGATGACGCGGCCGTATTTCCCCGCCGGAGGATCCAGCAAACGGGAGAGGTCCAATGCGCTTTTCTCCCGGATGAAAAGGTGGTCGAGGTCAATTTTCCGGTATCCGTTCTGTCGGTCGAATCTGATCGGTTCCGGTGGTGGAGTCGGGGTTCCCCAGAGAAATTTCCACCCCTTGGAACCTGCTCCGACCTCGACCCGAAATAGGTTTTTCCCTTTCCGGCATGGAAGGATGAACACATGGTTGCCGGTGGAGCAATTTTCCTGTTGATTGCCGCGGGCCCATGTGGAGTAAACCGGTTTCCCGTTGAGAAAAGCGCGGAAATACCAGTCCGCCGCACAACCGATCACAACCTCCTGTTCCGAATCCATCTCGAAGGAGTTTTCCAACCAGGCGGAGTCCCGGTGGCGGAACTTCGGAACCATGGCAGCAAGGTCGATCACCATGCCTTTTTCCGACAGCGTGGATGGTACGGAAACTGTACGTACGGAAGAGCCGATGCGAACGGTCCATTCCGGCGAAAAGGGGAGCGGTGTCCGATGGGCCAGATCGATCTCCCGCAAGGTTGCCCCGGAGATTTTCAACGGGCCGGTCAGCAGGCCGAACTGCAGTGCAAGGATTCCCCGATCCCCGGGCGAGGGCAAACGAACCGGGATGATGTTGACGGAGATCCGGTTTTCCCCTTTTTTCAGAGAAAATATCTGATAGAATCCCAGATTGGCGGCAAGTTTCCGCCCCCGGTAGGTGAGTGCCATTTCCCGCAGTTGATCGATGGGGCTGTCGATTCTGCAACTGAAGCGATAAAGCTTCCCCGGAACCAGCGCCTGTTCGGAAATCATCTGATATTTGATGATCCGTTTTGCCGGCCCGTAGTCCGGAAGAGCGGCGATCACCGTTTCTCCTTTGCGGAAAAAACTGCCTTTCGGACCGATGAAGCTCCAGTTGACTTCGCCGGCCGGCAGAATTCCGGCCAGAAACAACGTCATAAACGCGGTGCGGAATTTATGCCCCATGTTCAACCTTTCAGAGTGTGATGGTGTGAATGTTATAGCTTTCCCGATCCAGTCGGATCTGGCGTTGATACACCCCGGAATCCGTCCGGATTTTCAGATCGTAATCGCCGTAGAAGCCGCGGAATTTGTTGATGTTTTCCTCGCGATATTCCAGTGCGGTTTCCGTGTGCCACTGCTTTTGAATCAGATGTTTCAGCGCCAGGTAGGCGGGGCGGGGGGTGAAATCGCGCTCGATCAGACCGGCTTGAAATTTCTGTTCCGTCGGGCTGCAGGCTGTGTCGTTCACGATATTCCACCAGATAATCGAGCGCATGGCCGGGTGGCTGAAGAAGATACGATAGAGTTTTTCCGCCGCCAGCTGCTGGAAGACGGCACCTTCGCCTTTTCCGAAATAGACATCGTTTCCCAGAATGGAGATCTCCGATATGGCGAGCGACAAATTCAGTTCCGCATAGAGGTCGAAACAGGAGTAAAGTACGTCGGGGTTGAAGAAACGGGGCAGTTCCGGAAATAACGATTCGAACATATGAAACTGCATGCCGAGACCATCCACCCGACAGCCGTGCCCCAGCAGTTTTTCCACCAGCAGATAGACCGGGGAGTAATCCGCCTGATGGTCCCACCAGCGATGGTCATCGTTGTACATGAGCAGCGCGTCCGGGAAGTAGAAGGCCGCCATCCGGAAGAGCTCCTCAATATAACCCCGGGGAAAGCGCGGCATCCAGTCTTTTTCCAGAAAATCGCGCGTCTGCGCTTCGTTCATCACATCCCATTCGACGATTCGCCCGGCGCAAAGCTCGGAAAGCTCTCGGAATCTGCGTTCGAGCCGCCCCAGCGCACGCCGGGGATTTCGATCGACCCAGTCCGGCCAGTAGTCGTGCCAGCAGAGAGGATGGCCCTTGGCGGTCAGATGGTGTTTCGCACAGAACTCCAGGCTGAGTTCCGGCGGGGGACGGCGGCTGATCTTTGCCGAATCTTTTGCAAAGCGGAGTCGTCCCTCTTCCGGTTCCAGGTCTCTCCAGTAAAACGGCAGCACCGCGGTATTGAAAAGATCGACGAAGAGCTCCTCGAACGCGGAGTTTTCGGTCTGAGAGGGGAACCCATCCAGCATGAAGGCATTCGCTCCGAAATGAAACGCATGGTTCTTCTGCCGGATTTCAATGTCCGCATGAGAGACCGGCTGCCCGTTCGCATATTTCAGATGGATTGTGGCGAATCCTTTGCGATGGCATTCGATTCCCGACTCGATTTTAAATTCGATTTCCGGGTCGTCCGTCA
>NZ_DBEXAY010000201.1:0-8296 GCF_048170485.1 Victivallis sp.
CTGCGAATGGCACTACCTTTTCTCTGCATTTTTGAGCTCCTTTTTCGGTAATTTGGTTTGAGTAAATTTCCAAAGTTACTCGACAAAGGAGTTCTTTTCTACTCCGACAATTGCTTGTCACCTATACATGGTATCTTTCCAATTTCGAAGTCAATAATAATTACTCTCCGGCCAATCGCCGTAGAAGTAGTCATTTTTCACCGGAATCGCCGGGCGCACCCGCGAAACGGCGTGCCCATCCAGATAGAGGATATTCACCAGTCCCGCATGCCGGAAGGTCAACTGAGAATATCCAGCCATCGACAGATTGTAAAAGGCTGAACTGCCTGTCAGACTGGAGTCGTTGAAAATATCTCCGAGGTAGACTCGTCGGGAGGCATACCTGATTTTGGGTAGGAAATCTCCGTTTTTTCCGCTGATGGTGTTGTAGGCGTTTCGCCCGTAATCATGATCCTCTCCGTAGGGGATCACCCCGGAGGTCGACGGGCAGTCAAACAGTTTTTTCGGGAGATATTCGCCTGAAGTGTTGAGTACCTCCTGCCAGCAGCGGTCTTTCAGCGGTACGCCGGTGTATGCAATCAGATGGTCCTGCCACTGTCCGGTTGGTTTTCCATCGCTGCCGATCAGCTGGCCAGGTCGCGGAAGCCAGCCGCTGTTGTCGTCGCAGTAGAAGGTGGTGCAGGCCCCAAGTTGCTTGAGGTTGTTAACGCAGGTGATCGATTTCCCCCGCTCCCGGGCAGAAGTCAGCGCCGGCAGAAGGAGCGCAGCTAGAATGGCGATGATCGCGATTACGACCAGGAGTTCGATTAAAGTAAATTTTTATCTGCCATGTGTGGTAATGGGCAGAGCGATGTGGGCGCTGTGGGGGGTGTTCGACTGCCGGGGAATTCGAAGTGCGGGTGGTACGGGGAGAAACGCGTTGCCCCGCTCCGCATTCTCTCTTTCGATCTCCTTTCTCGACAGGATGGAAAAGGCGGTCTCCGTCAGGAGAAAGGACGAGGAAATGATGTTTTCTTTGAGCAGAAAAGTCCTGCAGGAACCGTTTCGTGTCATTGTCTGTTCATCTCGGAACAAGCCATCTGGTTTCATTGCCGCATCCTCTGGTGCTGTTAGCGTTTTCGATTCTGTTTCCGTGTTTTTTGGTGGCTCATATTTTTAATTCTGACTTTTTCCTTGAATTTCCAGGCCTGTCATGCTAAATTCTTTCTTTATGAATAATTATACCTTAAAAACAAAGAAAAAGCAACCGGAATTCCGTAGGTAAAATGGGAAAAGAACTTATGCTTTCTGGTATGAATCATGTGGTTCGACGCTCCGTCGGAAGCAATTGGTCCGATGAACTCAGCGTCGGACTGCTCAACAAAACCGATCCCGCACTGAGCGTCACCGGGCCGGAGTCTTTTCCCTTTTTTGCCTTTTGCCTCGTCCTGCGCGGAAACGGCTCCTATGTCGACTGGGAATCCGGCCGCCGTTTCCCGCTGAAAGCCAATACCTATTTTCTGCGGATTCCGGGGATCGTCCATCAGATCCGGATCGATCCTGCATCGCGATGGCGTGAATGCTTTCTGAATCTTGGCTACAACGCCTATCCCTATTTCCGGGCCTATCACGGCATCCTGCCGGAAAATCCGGTCGGGAAGTTCGCCCCCGACGATGCGTGGATCGACGCCTATTTCAAGCTGGAAAACGAGCTGGAATTCTCTCCGGTCGGTTCTCTGCTGGAGCTTTTGCCCGCATTCTTTCACCTCGTCTCCCGCGCGGTTCAGCAGACAGAGTATGACGACAGCACCCGGCAACGCATCAAATATGCCTGCGAATTTCTCTGTTCTGACTTTCGAGAAAAAAAGGACATCCGGGAGTTCTGCCGGACTCACGGATGGGGCTATGAAAACTTCCGGAAAAAATTCGCCGAAATCATGGGAATGCCGCCCAACCAGTATCGCATGAAGCGGCGCCATGAAACCGCTTGCGCTCTGCTGATGCAGCGCACATTGACCATCGCCGACATCGCCCGCGAACTCGGATATTGTTCCCCGCAGGAGTTCGCCGCGAAATTCCGGCGCCGGACCGGAAAATCTCCCTCCGAATATCGGGAAAACCTTCCGGCAAACTACTTTTGAAGCATTGAAGGAGTGTTATTTCCTCTCTCATTGGTAGATGGATGCAATTCGCCATTCTGTCCGCCTGTGTCCCGGTGTGACCGGACCGGAATTCCAAAATCATCTGTGTATTTCCTCCTCTCGCATCTGCCAGAATGTACAGCGTGGGAACGTGAGAAATCAAAACCGCAAGCTGTGCATTGTTCCGGGCGCGAAGATTGTTGTCGCAAATCGGACAATTTTTGTCGGGTAGAATCCGCTTTTCCTCTTGAATCCGAATGCGCAATATCGTATAATTATAGAAGAAATCGAGGGAAGGTAAGGGGTATGAACCGAATTCAGTTTCAGACAATCGCCAATGAAGTCGGTGTCAATGTCCGGACAATCTACCGCGTCATGAACAACAACGGCGCAGTCTCCGCTTCCACCCGGAAAAAGGTGGTGAACGCTCTGAACCGTTACGGTTATCTCTGCGCCGGACAGCGCAAAAGTGAGAACATCGTTTTCGATATTTGCAAAAATGAATTTATCGAACGCATCGGCATTTCGCTGATGCAGTCGCTTTCCATGCAGGATTTCAAGTGCATTCCCACCAATCATATGGAGAATCGGGAACGGTTCATGGCGGCGGTTTCCGAGGCATCCGTTGTGGTGATGTGCTCCTTTCCCGATCAGCGGCTCATTGATGAGATCAAATTCGCCAATCCGGATTGCGTGGTCATCAATATTCTGGGGGGGAGCTGTGGGGATGTCGCCATTGATTCCGATGATTATCTTGGCGGAGCCATTGCGGCACGCCATCTCTATGCGAACGGTCATCGGCATGTGCTGGTGGCGTCGGCTCTCGATCAGCCCAATCATGTGGATCGCTGCAAAAGTTTTCAGGCGGAAATGATGTTTTTGAATCCGGCCTGCCGGGTCGATTTCCTGGAATTCGTGCCCGGCCGGGACGATGCGCCGGTTTTCTGGCACCGGTATTTCTCTGTGGAAAAAAATCTGCCGACGGCTATTTTCTGCACGATGGGCGGCATTGCCTACTATCTGCCCTATTATGCGGCAAAATGCGGAATCCGGATTCCGGAGGATATCAGTCTGGTCTGCTACAACCGTCCCCGGGATTCCAATTCTCATTCTGCATCCGCGGAGGAGCTCTTCCCGCTGGATTCGATTGTCTTTGAGCCGGAACAGATTGTCACATGGGGCAACTATTTCATTCTGCACCGGCCGCTGGATACGTCGGGGAATCCGGTGCATACACTCATCCGGCCGAAACTGGTCGTGAACAATACGGTCAAAAATATTAACAGCGGGGTGGATCTATGAATCAGTATCCGACAACTCTCTCGAAAAAAAACAGTCGAAAGAGTTTTACATTGATCGAACTTCTTATCGCTGTTGCGATCATCGCAATCCTTGCCGGACTGTTGCTGCCTGCTCTGAGTTCCGCACGGGCGAAGGGGCAGATGATCTCCTGCGCATCCAATCAGAAAACCATTGCGCTGATGAGCATTCAGTATGCCGGGGACAATGATGATTTCATGCCCCCCGCCTACAATGACAACTATCTGAATCCCGCGCCGAATTATCGTTTTCTGAATTATTCCTGGCTGTACGCCACGCACCGTTATACGGGAAAGGATGTGGTGTGGGGGGCGCCGACCAATCCGGTTTACCGTTGTCCCGCGGCGCCCGAGGAGGTGTTTGTCAGCGCCGATGTCCCGGAGATGCTGATGTCGAATTATGCGTGGACAAACCGCATGGGCGCGAAACTTGACTGGTGCGAGAGAAATACCATGAAGCGTCTCGCAAAATGCCGGTTCCCATCCGTGACCGGATACATGCTGGATCTGGCCGGGGGAAAATATGACGCGATCACTCCCAGCTATCTCGGCTCTTCTCCGCCGGAAAAATTCAAGCGCCATCAATTGAAACCCAATGCCGCGTTCATCGATGGGCACGTGGAGAACATTCCCTATGCCGCGCTGCCGGTGATGCGCAGCGGAGTTTATATTCTTGGCTGGCCGGAAAGCGGCAGCCGGAACCCCTGGTAACCGTGATGGGAAAGTGAGGAAATCAATGAACAGGAAAACATGGATTCTGCCGGTCTTATCCGGCCTTCTGGCTATGGATGCCGCCTGGGCGACACCCTTGTATGAGAATGACTTCGAAGCGCTGGGAAAGTTGAATTTTCGCGGCTCCTTCGGCCCCCGCTGGATCGGGGATCTGAAGACCGCGGAACGCGAGGGGCATGTGAAGGTCCATCGGCAGGGACTTTGCGAGCAGGGGGAGAAGTCCCATTCCGGCGTGATGTCGTATGTGCTGGATCTGACGGTGGACAAAAGCACCGGAAAATGGGGCGGCGCATGCATGTTTCAAAGTCCCGCTCTGCGGATTCCTCTGGATAAACCGGTCTATTTGACCGGCTATGTGTATCCGGAACTCCTGCCGCCGGATCTCATGCTCTCGCTCGGGGTGATTTTCGAGACGACAGATCCGAAAACCGGAAAGAAGAGCGGCGGCTCGCTGCGTCTGACCCGGCGCGGCATCGACCCCGAGGGGTGGATGGTGTTCAGTGAGGATGTTTCCAAACTGGTGACCGGACGCTTCCCCGGAGCGGTCATGACCGGATGGATGATTGACATTCACTCGAACCGGGCCTTTCACGGTCAGCGCGTGAAACTGTATCTGGATGACATCACCGTGACGGATTCGCCCCCTTCCGTGAATGTGACCCGGGACGGCGTGGTGCGCGGACACGACATTCTCAGCCGGAATCCTTACGAGGTCAGCTATCTCTCCTATTACCGCGAGGTTCCGGATGCGGCGCCGAATCGAGCCTTCAACTCCAGTTTTGAACTTGGCCTGAAGGACTGGTTCCCGATGGTCCAGCGAAGTAAAGAGCATGAGAGAACCGGCAGACGGATTGAGCTGCCCGATCCCGCGGCGATTTTCCGGATTGTCACCCCGGACGACGCGCCTCATGGCAGACGGGTCCTGAAGGTGGAACGGAACGGGAAAAGGAATAACATAACTCTCCGCTCTCTGCCGCTTCAGATTCAGGATGGAAAGGATTATGTGCTCTCCTTTTATGCGCGTGCGTCAAAACCGACCCTTCTGCGGGTCAACTCCCGGCCTGTGAATCTTGCCGGCGGCTGGCAGCGCTGCGTGGTTCCACTGCCCCGCATCGCCTGCTATCAGACCTGGAACGGCAAGAAGTTCCCCGGACGTTTCGAACTGAATTTTACCAACGAAGATGACGCGGATCTTCAGTTTGACGCCATCCAGTTCCAGCGGGCCCCGTTGACCGAATACCGCGGACACGGCATCGTCCAGTTTGCTGCGAAACCGCGGAGCCGTTATGGGCTTTATCTTCCGGGGAGCACGCCGGAATTTGAAGTTACACTTTGCAATGATGCATCGGAAAGACGGCGTTCCGTCCTGCGCTGGGAGATGAAAAACTATCGACGGGACGTGATCGCGAGGGGGATGAAAACCGTGGAACTCGATGCGGGGGCAGGGGATTCGTTCCGGATCTCCGCTCCTGCGGAACTTCGTCACTGCACGCTTTCGGCGGTGCTGGAGGCGCCGGGACAGAAATTGCAAAGCTGCACCGTTTCCGCCTCGGTCGTTGAGGATCTGAAACAGCTGAAGGGGAATGAGTTTTTCGGCGGATGTCCGATTGAGGGGGACAATCCTCCCAACCTGCTGGATATTCTGGAACTGAACAAGCGTCTCGGCATGAGTTTCAATGTGAATTACCATACGGCATATCAGTCGCGCGCTCCCAAGGGGTGGAGGAAGGAAAATCCCCAGTGGAGGATCATTGAGAATGTCGTGGATTTCAACCGGCAGTACGGATTTGAAACGCTGTTGACCAACTATGCGCCGTTCCCCGTCGGGACAAAGCTGGATGCGGAAGGCGGAGAGATCGTCACACCGGAAATCGAACAGGATGTTTACGAGTACCACCGGGAGCTGGCATCGCGCTTCAAGGGAAAGATTCGTTATTTCGAGACCATCGCGGAGTATCTGAAATCGCCGTTGAAACAGAAGGCCGCGGCCGCTGACCGGGTGATACGGGCCGCTTTTCGGGGCATCAAGGACGGCAATCCGGATGCCGTGTTCTGTGCGCTGGGGGAAAACAAGATGGATCAGGGAATGCTCCTTGCCAAAATGGAGGAGCTGTTCCGGCACGGCACATTGGAGAGCATGGATTTCATCTCCCTGCATCCGTATGAGCTCGGGAAGGGGGCAAACTCCCATGAGACCCTGCGCCGATTTGCGGAACTGATCCGCAAGTACAACCGGGGGAAGGATAAGAAGATTTTCGGAACCGAAGGCGGGTGTGCCGCTTCCGATGTCCTCTACTATGACGATATCAACTCGGAATCCCTCTTCTACGACCGCTATGTGACGGAGCTTGAGCAGGCGGAATATATTGTCCGCTCCAACATTCTGATGTTCGCGGGGGGAATGTTCCGGAAGAACGCCATTTTCTATCCCTATAACGGCAAGGTGTCAAGCCGCAACAGCATGTACCATTTTGTGATCGCCGACAATGGGATCTATCCGAAAACGGTCTTCCCTGCAACGGCGAACATGATCGGCCGCCTCTCCGGTTCCGTTCCGGAAGGCGAGTTCGAGCAGCGCGATGCAAACGGTCTCCAGGGATATTATTTCCGCAAAAACGGAACCCTGTTCGCCGCGCTCTGGATCTATCGGCCGGATCACCGCACGCGGGAAGCGCTTCTGCCGCTCCCGCCGGAGCGGGTTCAGGCATACAATCTGGTGGGAGAGCCCATCCGGTTGCGGGGCGGGGCGAACACGCTTCTCTCCCTGAGTGAAGGAGCGCTCTATCTGTATCCGAAAAACGTTCCGGATGCGGAGTTCATTGCCGCGCTGAAGAACATCAAGGTGGAGAATCCTTCCGTTTCACTGAAAATCGGGAAGAACGGTTCGCTGACGGCGGAGGTTTTCAACGACACCTCCTCGGAATTGAAGGGAACTCTGACGCTTTCGCCGAACGGAATGAGCCGACCCTTCCGGATTCCCGCCGGCGGGAAACGCTCCTTCGATTTCCCGTGGAACAATCGGACCTCGCTGACCGCGTACCAGGCGGAGATTCAAGTCGGCGGGGAACGGCTCCGTTCAAACGAGATCCGGCCCCTGTTCTGCGGAAAGGCGGAACGAAGACCGCGCATTGATGGAAATCTGGAGGAGTTCCGTCATCTTCCCGGAATCCGCCTGAAAGCAGCGCAGCAAATTTCACTGTATCAGGCAAAAATCCGGAATTCCGCCGATCTGGGGGCTGTCGTTCGTTTTCAGTACGACGATTCCTTCTTTTACATCGCGGCGGAAGTGACGGATGATCTTCACCGGGTTCCGCACGAGCAGCCGAACATGTACTGGGCGAACGATGCGCTCCAGCTTCTGTTTGTCATGTCCGGGAAACGGGAGAAACTCTCATCCCGTGATCTTCTGGAGCTGGCGGTCACCGGGACGAAGCGGGGGGCGCGGCTCAGCACGACTCTTCTGGAGCAGAAGCTCGATTTCTCCCGTGCGGAGGCTGCCGTTGTACGCCGGAATGGGAAGACCTTTTATGAGCTGGCTCTTCCGTGGGAGACGCTCTGCCGGGGATTCCGGCCTGACAATTCAGTGAGTCCCGGATTCAATCTGGCCGTCAGCGACAACGACGGCAATTGGGAGATCAGCCGGATGCCGAAACTCAAGGGGTACGAGAAGTCGCTTCAGATGAGCCGGGGACTTGTGGACAGCAAGGATCCGTCATCGGCACTGACTCTGTTTTTCGAGCAGAAGTGAGTCTGATTCTTCTGCCGGAGGCCGCTCTCTTGCGGCATTCCGGATGGATGCGGAGTCGACGGTCGGTAATGACATTGAATTTTTACAACGCCAGGCGGATTCATTCGGCGCTCCAATATCAGACGCCGGATGAAGTCTATTTCGGAACTTGTAATCGGCAGGTAACGGGATATCGTAATTCAAAGGCTTTTACACCAATCTTTCCATAAAAAGTTGGTTCTTCGACGGTTCTTGATAGAAGTGAACGTATTTTAAGAAAAACGCCGCGATGAAATGGAAAAAGGCCGACATCGCCCTTATTGTTTCTTGAGCAAAACAGCAATAAGGAGGTTGCGATGTCGGTTAATCTTTACTATACACAGCGGATACGTGGATTT
>NZ_DBEXAY010000202.1:0-4454 GCF_048170485.1 Victivallis sp.
TCAGCGGCGGCAGAGCAATGTTTCTCCGGGGAGCATCGTCTGCTCCAGACAGGTTCCGGCGGCACACTCCTTCTCTCCGCAACGCCAGCGGCGGGAGCCGCCCGGCAGACGGAGCTTCAGGCATCCGCCGCGGAGAGCCTCCACCCGGATCTCCTCCCGGCCGGCACGGCGCGACAGCGAAAGCCGGAAACCGCCCGGCGCATAGAGATTTTCCGCGGAGAACTCCCGCCACGTCTCCGGCACACCGTGCATCGGGTGAAGTTCGCCGCCGCGCTCGAAGAGGAAGAGTTCCTCAATCGCCGCCACCACGCCCATATAGGCATCCATCTGCATGACCGTCTTGTCATTGCAGAGGCCGACGGCAAATCCATCCACCACCGGATCGTGGAAGGAGTGGTTGAAGGCGTTCCGGTAGATCCGGCTCCAGAGTTCGATGTCCAACACCGCCATTCCGGCGTTGCCGAACCGGTTGTGAAGCATCGAAGCCCACGGCATGCTCCAGCCGGCCCACGCGCCCATGCCGGTCCGGACCCAGTGATTGACACTGCGGTGAATGATTTTGCTCCAGCGCGAATCCTCCGGCGCCACCGTCGCAAACGGCGCAATCGCCGCCAGGTGGGAGTGGTGCCGATGGCTCTCCTCGAGCGGCGTCCCCTTCCAGAGGGCGATCTGTTCCCCTTCCGGTCCATCGATCAGCGTGAACTGCGGCAGACGTTCCTGAATCGCCAGCCAGACCGGCTTCGGCTCGATGCCGAGAATGCCGGATGCTTCGATCAAATCCGCCGCCAGACGGTGAATCGCCGCCAGCTGGAAGCTCGGATCCTCGCCCCAGGCGTTCAGCTCCGCCCCGCGGTACTCGGGGGAGACGCCGACCGGCAGATGGAACACACCGTCGCGCTCCTCCAGCAGCGCTTCAAACACCCGCATCGTGCCGCGCATGAATTCGAACCCGATCTCCCGCAGAAATTCGAGGTCACCGGTGAACTTGTAGTAATCGAACATCATCTGCGCCATCCACGCGGCACAGGCGTGATCGATCGCGCCGGTCCAGAACGCCCCCATGCAGACACAGCGGTCGTCGACGGCGTGCGGCATCATGTAACCATCTTCGACGCCGATGAAACAGCGGGCAATCTCGCGCATGGTGTCGCGCCACGACCAGATCATCTCGAAGAGGGGGCGGCAGTTCTCCGCCAGTCCGGCCCGGAACGCGGGCCAGTAGCACATCTGAACGTTGATGTTGAAGTGATAATCGCCCGACCACGGCGGCAGGCGGTGATCCTCGATCCAGGCGCCCTGCAGGCCGGCGGGCACTCCATCCGGCGCGGTCATCGACTGAAACTGGAAGATGCCCGAGCGGAAGAGCTCTTCAATGAGCGGGCTTTCACAATGGATGACCGGCACACGCTTCCAGAATTCCCCCCAGTAACGGGCGAGTTCCGCCGTCACCTCCACCCAGCCTGCGGCCGGAATCCGGGGCGGAGTCTCCTTGTCGCCGCGCTGGAAGAAACAGCGCACCAGCTCCCCTGCCCGCTCGAAGGTGAGGCTGTACCCCGGGTCCGCCGGCATCGGCTGTTGAAAGCCGCACTCCCAGCGGAGCGGTTCCGGGAAGGAGATTTCGCGCAGTTCCGGGTTGAGATCCCGCGAAGGCACCGCGCGGATTTCCGCCGGGACCGAGAGTTGCAGCAGAAACAGCCCCTTCTCCTTCTGCGCAAGAGCAATCCGGAGCGTGCCGGAGTTGCCGCCGCGGCGGAAGGAGATCTCGATTCGCCCGACGTCGGCGCGGAGTTTCGCCTCCTCCAGAACACACCCCTCCGGGAGCGTCACCTCCAGCCGCCCCGCTGCCAGCAGTGATGGGCGGTGCGGCGTGCCGGCCGGATAGGGCTTCTCCGGAGCAAAAATCCGGTGGATCTCCTCCAGATCCTGCCGCTCGAGAGCGAGCCGGATGTCGCGGAAGTTCTGGCGGGGCGACCAATGGACGCCGCCGCGGTGATCCCAGAGCGATGCGACGCCGACCGTGATGTTGAGGCGGTTTCCGCCGCCCCAGACGCTGAGGCCGAGCAGACCGTTGCCGAGCGTGGTGCCGCAGTGGACGTGCGGCATGGGGTAAGAGTACGAGAAGACCAGACGATCATCCATGGTTTTTCCTCTGAACGTTATCGGTTTCGATGGATTCCGGCGCTTACCGGTTCTGTTTTGTCAAAGGAGCAAAGGTGCAGTTGACGAGTTCGGCGAGAGCGGCGGGGGCCAGCTCCACCTGGGCGCCGATTTTCCCGGCGCTGAAAATGATCGTGTCAAACGCCTCGGCGGAAGCGTCGACCACGGTGCGGAAATGTTTCTTCATCCCGATCGGGGAACAGCCGCCGCGGATGTAGCCGGTCACGCCGCAGAGTTCGGCGACGTGGATCATCTCCACCGACTTCTCCCCCACCGCGGCGGCGGCTGCCTTGAGATCGAGCTCCTCCGCCACCGGAATCACAAAGACGAAGAAGTTCCGGCTCGCGCCGCGGGTCACCAGCGTCTTGAACACCTGCTCGACCGGGCGGCCGATCCGCTGCGCCACCGTGACGCCGTCGACCGCTTCGTTGCCGTTATGTTCATAACTGTAATGCGAATAAGGAATTCCAGCCCGGTCCAGAACCCGCATCACATTGGTTTTTTCCTGCTTTGCCACCGCAAACCTCCCGTTCAAAAAAAGAGCGGCGGCTCCGTCCTGGAACCGCCGCATTCTCAACGATTACTGAATGATGCCGCAACGCTTCAAGGTCGCGGCCAGCTTTTCGCGGTGCTCGGCGCTGAGTTCACAGAGCGGCAGCCGGTACTCTTCGCGGATCAGCCCCGCCATCGCCATCGCCGCCTTGATCGGAATCGGATTGGTTTCGATGAACTGATCGCGGAACAGACAGTAGTATTTGCGGTGCAGCTCCAGCGCCCGGGCGAAGTTCCCGGCCGCGGCCGCCTCGACCATCTCGGTCATCTCCGCCGGAATCAAATTGGAGGAAACGCTGATCACACCGGTGGCGCCGACCGCCATCATCGGCAGAGCCAGCGAGTCGTCGCCGCTCAACACGGTGATGTCGCACAGTTCATGGATCATCGACACGCGGTCCACACTGCCGGCGGCCTCCTTGACCGCGGCAATCACCGGATTCTTCGCCAGACGCGCCACGGTCGTCTCCGCAATCGGCACGCCGCTGCGCCCCGGCACATTGTAGAGCACCACCGGCAGACCGACTTTGTCGGCCACCGTCGAGAAGTGGCGGTACAGCCCCTCCTGAGTCGGCTTGTTGTAGTAGGGGGTCACCTGAAGCGTCGCATCGGCGCCGACCTCCTTGGCTTCGCGGGTGAGATGAACCGCCTCTTCGGTGGAGTTCGCACCGGTTCCGGCGATGATGGCGCAACGCCCGGCCGCAGTTTCCACGACCGCTTCAATCACCTTGAGGTGCTCTTCGCAGCTGAGCGTGGGGGATTCTCCGGTTGTTCCGACCGGAACGATCCCGGCGACCCGGCCCTTCACCTGCATCTCGACCAGTTCGCGCAACGCCTTCCAGTCCACGCCGCCGTTCACAAACGGAGTGACCAACGCCGTGTACACGCCCTTGAATTCCATCATTTTCAACGCTCCTTCGCTATTCCGGCATGGAACCGCCCGCGGCGGTTTCCGCTGATCTCCTGCACGGACCCTTCCGCGGATCCGCAATTCTTTTTCATAAGATACTTCAATCCGGAGCTAAAATCAACATGTTTTCGCGGTTTTGATTTGAAAAAAACCGCCAACCCGGCTAATTTAACAGTCGTACATCAACAGGAGATACTTTCAGGAGCAAGAACGATGAAGATGGTACCGGCACTGGCGGCGCTGGCGGTGATGCTGTGCGGCTGCGTTTCGTTTGAATACGACGGGGTTCGGGAAGCGGAACCCTCCGCTTCGGTCAAGATGTTCACCGACAAGGCGAAAATCAAGCAGTCCTACCAGGTGATGGGCAAGGCGGTCGTCTCCGGCGATTACATGGATGTCAGCCGCGACCGGCTGGAGGAAAAACTCCTTTCGGAAGCCGAATCGGTCGGCGCCGACGCGGTCCTCATCACCTCGCAGGAGGTGGTGCGCAGCTCCTCCGGGAAAAACACCAATCCTCTGTACATGAGCGCATTCGATTACGATGACTCCTCGCCGAGCTGGCGCGCCATCTACCGCGACGTCGATCTTACATACGGCAACGTCCGCGGCACGCCGAGCGACACGGGGCCGCTCTTCCGCTACCGCCGGGTTCTCAAGGCGGAGTTTCTGAAATACCGCCCCGACACCCCCGCCGAGACGGAAAAGTCAGAGAAGAAAGCGGCGAGTGAGAAGACCCTGGAGCCGGAAAAGCCGGCCGCCGCGGAAACCGGCAGCGGGGAGAAAAAATAACGCATTCTTTCGTCTGATTCCCAGTACGGGCGGAACTCTGAACCGA
>NZ_DBEXAY010000203.1:0-23440 GCF_048170485.1 Victivallis sp.
CTTATATATAAAAAGCAGTGCAAGAGGTATAAATGAAGCGGGATGAAATCATCGAGCATCTGAAGAACCGGATTCTTTCCGGGGAGATTCCGCCGGGCAGCTTTCTGCCGCACCGGGCGGAACTGCTCGAATACTGCGGCGCAAGCAATGTGACGGTGCAGCGCGCCGTCAACCATCTCGTCGAAGAGGGGTTTCTCTGTTCCTGCGGGTCGCGGGGAATCATGGTGTCGAAGACGCCGCCGCACCGGTTTCGTTTCGGGATCCTGATTCCCTCCGGGAGCCGTCCGGAGGAGAAGGACTACGACTCCCGCTGGTCGTCGATTCTCGCGGCGATGGATGAAATTGAGGAGCATCACAGGGGATACCGTTTCGTCCGCTACTGGATCGGCCGGGAGACCCGTCCGACGGCGGATGAATACTGCCGGCTGCTCTCTGATCTTCGCAATTCCTTGCTGGCCGGGGTGATCGTGCCGCGTTCGCTGCCGCCGGAGCTCCTGAAACCGCTGGACGGTTTCCCGGTGGTGATGCACGAACCGCTCGACCGTCATCTGATCCGGGCGGTTTCGCTCAATCACGATTTCGCCGCGATGGCCGGGATGGCGATCGAAGAACTGAAGAGTTATGGTGTCCGGAAGCTGGCGGTCATCATGGGAGCGGAGCAGAATCCGATTGCCGTCGCGGAGATAGAGAAGCTGCTGGCCGCCTCCGGCTTGGAGACCCGCCGGGAATGGGTGCACGGTGTGTCGCACACTTCGCGCGGCGCCGCCTGGACCGAGCGGATTATCCGGTTGCTCTACATGCCGGGGGCTTCGGAGGTGCCGGACGGGTTGATTGTGCTGAATGAGAATCTGCTCCCATATGTCGTTGAAACACTTGGTGCCATCGGACGGATCGTTGGCCGGGATGTCCGGGTGTGCAGCCACTGCAACCTGCCGGTAGAGCGTGGCAGGCTGGATAACATTGATTATGTGGCGTTTGACGCCTGCACCGTCCTTGGCAAAAGTATCTGGTTTCTGCATCACTTCCAACAACTGGAAAAGGAGGTTTTTGAACATGAAGTACTTATCCCCCCAGTGGCAGTCAGGGCGCGCGGAGCCGTCTCCGTCTCTTCATCCGTTCCGGAAGCTCCGACAAGGGCATGGCGATTCTGAAAGGGCATTGCATGCTGGCTCATTTACTTTGATAGAATTGCTGATTGTAATAGCGATCATCGCGATTCTTGCGGCAATGCTGCTTCCGACGCTCAATAAGGCGAGGGAAAAAGGGAAGGCAATCCGTTGCAATTCCAATCTGCGGCAGGTGATGCAGGGAGGGATTCTTTACGCTGGAGACAATGGCGGAATTCTGATCGATAAATGGGATGAAGTCTGGTGGACACGGCAGCTGGTGCTGGGGAAATACCTGTCGGAACAGGTAGTTTTCTGCGCAGATGCGATTCCTTCCGGAAGCGGCTTTGAAACGGTCTCCAGCCGTTGCTGGTATCCGTCATATGGAATGATGGATATCCGGAGTATGACCTGGTATTACCAGTATAATGTCTCTTCCGCGCAACCGACACTCGGTGTATTTTACGTAAAAAACGGCGGAGAACGGGGGGCCGTCTATTTTCACCGGATGAAACGGCCTGCCCGGATTCATCTTTTTGGCGAAACACGCCGGGCGGATGATGCGGCACTGCGGCCGGGGCTGGGACACTGGATGTACCATCCCCGCAAGGCGGACGAAAGCGGGGCAATCTCGCTGAGTCACGGAAATGGACGGCTGGCTTTTGCTGATGGGCATGCGGAGGAATTGACCCCCGCGTTGCTGGTGAATGAGTGGAAGTTTGACTATCTGATCGATGGCGGCAGATTGCTTCCATCAGGAGTGACGATGCCGTTTCCGTGGTTGCCATAGTGCTTCGTTGCTTAAAAAAGGAGGTTGTTTCATGATGAGAGGGTGGCTGACCGGAATATCTGTCTGCTTAGCGTTGGCAGGAATCGCGGAGATACCGGATTTTGACTGTAAAGGCAGTGTTCCGGGTAACATTCAGTTTGATGCGGAGCCGATCCGGCTGAAGCTGCGTTTTGAAAATCGCGGTGCGTTTTCCGGAGAACTGATTGAGTTGCTTCGGGTGAGTGATATGCATGGAAATGGTTCCGCTCCGGCGAGTCGCCGTGTTATGCTGGAAAATCAAACTGTATTGACTCGTGAGGTAACAGTACCGGCCGGTAATAGGGGAATGTTCCGAATTACCTACTCTTTGGCGCGGGGCGGAGAGCTGCTTTTTTCCCGGAGTGTCACTGGTGCAATTCTGCTCCCGGTGGAACAACAGGATCCTGCCGGTTCTCCGATTGGGATGTACTGCTACAATCCTCACTGGAACGGCAGACGTGAACTGCCGGTCCTGCGCAACATGGGAATCCGGTGGATCCGGGCCAATCTGAGCTGGGGACAGAGTGAACCGGAGTGCGGCCATTTCAACTGGAAGATGGGGGATGACTGCTACCGGGTTCTGAATAAATACGGTATGAACATCATGTTCAATCTGGTCTATCCGCCGCGCTGGGCAGTGAACCGGGTGAATATCTACGGAGGCAATCCGGCGGATTTCGAACAGTTTGCCGCGTTCGCCGCCCGGGCCGCCGCCCGTTATCCGGCCGTGAAATACTGGAGCGTCTGGAATGAACCTGATGCGGAGAGTCACTGGGAGGGGGGCGGCGCGGAATTTGCCCGCCTGCTCAAGGTGGTTGCTCCGGCGATTCGCACGGCCAATCCGGCGGCGAAAATTCTGCCGGGCGGCGTCACCGGTTCCCCGCCGCTGGCCGAACGGTTCTATCGTGATCTGCAGCGTGCCGGAGGCCGTCCATTCTTCGATATTTACGAATATCACTACCGCAATGTCGATCTGCATCGAAAACTGATGCGGGAGTTCGGTTGGGAGGATATGCCGCTCTGGAACACTGAGGCTGCCGAAGGCGAAAAGGGCGCGGCTCATCTGGTGCGCGAAGTGATCTCCGGATTTGCCGCCGGAGTGAAACGGACATTTGTCTTTCTCTATGCAATTGAAAAGAAAAGTCCGGCGGATTTCGAGGAGTTCGGTCCGGTAGTGATGGTGGACAATGAGGGGCGGCCGACGGAAAACTTTCCCGTGGTGTATACGATGTCACGTGAAATTAACGGAATCCGCTCCTGTGAGGATCGTTCGGGAAAAAATCTCGCCCTTTTCGCCTGGCGCAATTTGAAAGGGGAAGAGCGGTATATTCTGTGGGGAAAAGGCGATACTCGTGCAGTGACGTTGCGAAGCAGCGGACCGCTCCGGGTTGTCGATGCTGTCGGCAATGAGAGAATCTTGTCGCCGTTTGACGGCTATGTCAGTGTCCCGGCGACGGAAGTGACCTATCTAAACGGAGCCGAAGTGATTCCAGCCGGAGAACCGATGGCGGAACTGGGGAATCCATGTTCCACGCCGGTGTTTGGAACAGAGTTTCAGATTCCGGTGCGGTTCCACAACCCTTCCTCCCGGCCGTTCCGGGGAAAGGCTCTGCTGGCCGCGTCTCCCGACTGGGAGATCCCGACGGTGGAAATTCCGCTGGAACTTCCGCCCGGCGAGAGTCGGGAAATCCTCTGCCGCCTGAAACCCCGCCGGCTGACGGACGCGTCTGCGTCGCGTCTGACGTTGCAGTTGTTTCGGGAGGACGGAGCTCTTTCGGCCTGCGATCAGCGTGACATCAACCTGGCGACAGCGCTTGGACTCTCGCTGCGCTCGGCGTTTCGCTGGGGGGAGCCGCGCGTGCGTGCACTGATCAATAATCCAACTGCTGCGCCGATCGAGGCAGAGATCCGGTTTCGGTCGTTCGGAAAAAATGGAAAAACCGCGGCGATGCCGGTTACTCTGCCGCCGTTGACGACGAGTTCGGTCTATTTCAACCCCGGACTGAAAGCGGGTGAAGTGCACGGGCGGACAGAAGCACTGCTGACCTATCCGGGAGGAGCTGTCCGGCGTGTTGCAGAACTTGACTGGATCGCCCTGAAGCCGGCCGGAAATCCGCCGATCGTTCTGAATCGGCGCACCGATTATATTGCACCGTCGCGAATCCTTTTTCAATGGGAGGGACCACAGGATCTGTCAGTGAAGGCGAAACTGGGTTGGAATCCGGAACATCTGCTGTTTTTCGCCGAAGTGACCGACGACGTTCACTCGGCGGAAACAGATCCCGGATTACTCTGGCAACGGGATTCGATCCAGTTCTGGTTTGACGGGAGGCTGTTCGATCTCGGTCTGACCAGCAAAGGGGCGGTGCTTCACCGGCACGATGTCCGTTCGAAGCAGATGAAAATACCGTTCTCCGTCACCCGCCAGGGGAACGTTACCCGATATCAGATCGCGTTTCCCCGGCCGGACGGAAAACAATGGCGGGAGAACGACACTGTTGCTTTTGCATTTATCGTCAATGACGCGGATCGCGGCGCAGAGCGGAAGGGATGGATGCACTATCTCTCCGACATCGGTGAACCGCGTTGTCGCGCTGCGACTCCGGAAATCACTCTGGTGAAAGAATAAGAAGGAGGTTGAATCATGAGAAGAAGAATGCTGTTGCCGGGGATCACCATGGTGCTTGTGGCGGGAACGACCCTGTTCGCGGTAGCGGAGCCATTGAATCCGGAAAACTGGCGGAAACAGTTTTCCTGTTCCGGCGAGTTGAAGATTGCGGTGGAGGAGTCGGAGAATGCGGTTCGTTTTCTTGCCTCATGGCCGGATTCGAGGCAGGACCGCTGGCTCTACCCCGGCATCGCGTTGACACCGGAAGATCGCACCGCCGATACGCTCAGTTTCGAAATTCGTGCCGTGCAGAACCCTGCCGGACGCGGGTACAAAAACACGCTGGTGATCTTCGTTGATGCGAAAGGGCGTCAGCTGGGCAGTCTGAATTTTCCGGCTCCGACGGAGAAGTATGCCCGCGTAACGCTTCCGCTGGAAGGTCGATTGAAATTTCCTCTTTCCGAGGTCGCCATGATCCGGATCGGTTTGAACAACCGTGACGGTCAGGAAGCGGTGATGTTCCTGCGCAACATCACCTTTTCAAAACGAAAGAAATAGCGGTATGATCGATGGGAATGGTGTGTCGCTTCTGCTGATTTCGTGCAGAAGATTCATGAAATCTGTTTTTCCATATAACGCTAGATATTGCAGTTCAATTGATTGAGATGTTCTTTTCTCGCCACTCGTTAGCATGCTATTTCTTTGTTGCGGAGGATTTTTTTTACTTTCTCTTGCAAAAGAAGGAAATTTTTGCTATACTATTCAAAGAAGAAAACAACGGGAGGTGTGGAATATGTTGCTTTTACGATCTCTTGTCCACTGCATCGGCGTGGGGATGATTGCCGTTGCGGCATTCGGTGCGGAACTTGTTCCGCTCAAGGAGTTTCAGCTGCCTGCGGCACGCTGGGTGCCGGGGAAGTTCGGCAAAATCACCGGGGATCGGATTGTCATCGATGTTCCGGCCGGCGCCCGGAGCGCCATGAATTGCGCCGACGCGGTGGTGGATCTTGTGCCGTTCCGCGGGCAGTCGCTCTGTTTCACCATCCGGGGACGGGCGTGGAATGTCTCCACGCCACGCGATACCTGGAACGGCGTCAAGTTCATGCTCAACTACCGGGATGCCGACGGTCAGGAGTACTGGCACCATCCCTCCCATTTGAAGGGGACGTTCGACTGGCGGGAAATCTCCTTTACCTGCTCCATCTCTCCCACCGCGCAGAAGGGGACTCTCAAGCTGGGGCTGCAGGACAGTTCCGGCAAGGTGGAGTTCGATCTCTCGAGCCTGAAGGTGTATACGCTGTTCCCGCAGGTGAACCGCGACTATAAAGTTTCCTATCCGGAGCGGGTCGCTTCCACGCCGCTGCTGCGCGGGGTGATGTCGCCGCACAAATTCACCGATGACGATCTCGAGACGTTGCACAAGTGGAACGTCAAACTGGTGCGGGCGCAGATCACCCGGGACTGGGGCAAGGCCAACACCGACCGCGATCTGGCGGAGTACGACCGCTGGCTCGACGGCAAGCTCGACCACCTGGAGGAGGTGTTCCAGAAGGCGCAGAAATACGACATTCTGTTTGTGATCGACCTGCATTCGCCTCCGGGCGGACGCGATGAAACCCGGGATATGCACATGTTCTACGACAAGAAGTATGCCGATCACTTCATCAAGGTCTGGCAGCGCATCGCCCGGCGTTTCAAGGGAAATCCCTCGGTCTGGGCCTACGATCTGGTCAATGAGCCGGTGCAGACCCGTCCGGCTCCGTACGACTACTGGAATCTGCAGCGGATGGCGGCGGAGGCGGTGCGCCGGATCGACCCGGATACGCCGATCGTCATCGAATCGAACGAATGGGATTCCCCGGTGGCGTTCCGCTACCTCTCGCCGCTGGCGATGGACAACGTGATCTATCAGGTGCACATGTATCACCCCGGCCAGTTCACCCATCAGTTCGTCGGCAACAGCTACGGTGAGCAGGGCAAACGAGATTTTGTCCGCTATCCGGGGAAGATGGGCAGTGAGTACTGGGATAAGGAGATGATCCGCAAGCGTCTGCAGGCGGTTCGCGACTTCCAGAAACGGCACAACGCCCGGATCTTCGTCGGCGAGTTCTCCGCGATTCTCTGGGCGCCCGGCGCGGCGGACTATCTGCGGGACTGCATCGAAATCTTCGAAGAGTACGGCTGGGACTGGACCTACCATGCCTTCCGCGAGTGGGACGGCTGGAGTCTGGAGCACGAGGGGACGCCGGGCAACATCCGCCCCTCGGCGAACAACGACCGCAAAGAGGTGATGTTGAAAGGATTCCGCGGGGAACTCAAAAAGAAGTAAACCCGCTTCTTCCCGCATTCCAGTCCGGCGGCGCACGATGCTCCGCCGGATTTTTTTGGGGTTTTCCCGGAGTTACCCCCCGGAGAAGTTGAGTGGGGAAACGGGTTCTTATTAAAAAAAATCCTTTTTTTCTGAAATACACTTGCTTTTCGTCTTCTTTTTGGGTATAATAATACAGGTATTAAATACCGGAGAGAGATATGTTTGATGAATTGGTCCACAAACCGGTCCGCCGCAAGGTGGTCTACAGCAGAATGCTTGAGGAGCTCCAGCAGGCAATCCGCAGCGGCCAGCTGCCGCCGAAAAGCCGGATCCTTTCGGAACCGGAACTGTGCGAACGGTACGGCATCAGCCGGGTCTCGGTCCGCACCGCCCTCGCCAAACTGGAGAAGGAGGGGTTGATCGTCAAAAAAAATGGACTTGGCTCTTTCGTCTGCGATCCGGCGGACCCCGCCTTCTCCCCGCCGCGGGAACTTTACGACATCGCCATCAACCTCACGCAGACCGACTTCAACATCAGCTGGTATCACACCAAGATCTATCTGGCGGCGGCCAACGCGGTGGCCCGGCACCCGATGAAGCTCTCGCTGGTCAACCGGATTTCCGCGGAACTCATCACGCCCGATCACTGGAAAGGGGTGTTCGCCCTGAGTCTGGATCAGAACCCCGATCTGGAAACCATCGCCGGGCGCGGCATCGAAGTCATTCTCTTCAACCGCATCTCCCGCCATCCGGATATCGCCTCGGTTTACGTCGACTATTTTGAAGAGTCGTTCCGTGCTGTCCAGCATCTGCTGGAGAACGGATTCCGCAAGGTGGCCTTGATGACACCGGTCGATGAAGGCAGCTGTTCCAACGCCCGTGTCAACGGCTATTTGAAGGCGTTGAACCGCAGTTTCCCGGATCCGGAACTTTTCTGCCGCCTGGTGCAGAACCGGCCGGATGCCGAGTATACTGCTGCCATGATCGAGTATCTGAAAACCCATCGCCCCGATGCGGTCTACATCCCGTTCGGTGCCCATTTCCTGCCGTTCGCGGCAGCGGCGCGCCGGCTGGGAATCCGCATTCCGGAGGATATGAGCGTTGTCAGTTTCGACGACATCGGCGAAATGCGCAATTTCTGCGGCTTCCCCTTCGGCTATGTGAAGATGCCGCTGGCGCAGATGACCGAAGACGCCATCCAGTATCTTGCCGATCGAATCGCCGATAAAAAGCATGTGCCGGTTTTGAAACGGTGCTATTCCGCCACGCTGGAATTTGCGGATTGAAGGAATCGAAATCCACGCTTGTTTACACCCTGGATAATACAGGTATGAAATACAGGAGTTTGACATGGATCGCAGAAAAATGACGGGATGGATCGGGGTCGGCTTGTTGGCGGCGGCGTGTGTCGCGGCTCCTCTGGGGGTACAGCCGGAGAGTCTGCGTGACGGTTCCATTGCCGGAACCGACGGGCGCAAAGGGAAAATTTCCGGTGATGTGCGCGTGGTCAAGGGGCTGGATGGGCAACCCGCTCTGCTGCTGAAAGGACCCGAGGCCCGGATCGAACTCCCTTATCCGGGCAATCCGCAGAGCGTGGCGTTCGAATGCTGGGTCAAGCTCCCGGAGAAACCGGTGTTCCGTCACATCGCACGCCGCCGCGGAAAGAACAACCAGTGGCAGATCTATGTAGTTCCCGCCGGAAACGGGGAGTATTCCCTTTACGGCATGACCTGGAAGCAGTCCGACGGCAAGGAGAACTTTATCGGCAGAAGTCCGGTCCGGCTCGCCGCCGACCACTTTCACCACATCGCCATGGAGTTGGACGGGAAAAACTATGGCAAACTCTTTATCGACGGCAAAGAGGTGTTTTCGGCGGTTCCGCCCGATGCGCTCCGCACCGGTTCGAGTCCGCTGACCCTCGGCGGCGGCGACCCGGGGAAACCGGGGGAGCTCCTGATACAGGAGCCGATCGTCTACGATTCGAAGCTGCCGGAGAACTGGCAGCTGCGGGTGCGGGAACGGCTCTATCCCTGGGAGAAGAAATTCACTCCGGAGGAGGTGCTCAACTTCTCCTCCCCCGCCGCCTGGCTGACCGCGCCGGTCGAGCTGCTCGACACGATGCCGGAATCACAGATGTGGTCCGCCAAATCCCGTTTCGGCAACCGGTTCGGCGAAAAGATCGAGGCGAAGACGATGCGCCAACTGGCTCTCGGTACGGTTCCGGTCGCGGCGGGGCTCTGCTGGAACCATCACCCCCTCTATCCGACGCTTCATGCCCGGCAGGTTCCGGCGGACTGGAGCAAGGCTTCGGCGGTTTCGCTGAAGCTCTCCTCGAAGGAGGCGACCGGCGAGACGGTCTGGCTCGCCTTCTCTGCGGATTCCCCAGCGACACCGTACCGGGACTATTACCGTTACCCGTTCGCCGTCAACTTCACCGGGGAGAAAACCATCACCATTCCGCGCGACAAATTTCAACCGGCAGGAAGCCCGGCCGGGTGGGACAACATCGACGGCATCTGGTTCTTTACCCGCATGGAAGGGACTCTGCCTCACCCCGCCACCGATCTTGTGCTTCGGCAGCTCCAGCCTTCGAATGAACCGGACAACAGCGCGGCGTTTCCGGGCGAAACCCGGCAGGAAAAGGAGGCGGACGGGTTCATTTTCAAAATGAACAAAAATGAATTTCAGCGCGCCTATCTCAACCATCCTTATCCGGAGACCCGGGAAAACCGCGCCATATACGCCCCGTACTCTCACCAGTATTATCTGGCGGCGGAACGGGCAATTTTTGACTACTGCCCGAACTTTCTGCCCGGTTTCGTCAGCTACGGTCCGGACGGAAAGGCGTATATTCACTCCGGCGACCTGGTGCAGTACAAGGGAAGTGACGGCAAGTGGCACTGCACCGACCTCATCCCCGTCTTGAAACGGTGGGCGAAATCCCGGAACTGGCCGGGGCTGCAGCTCAGCTGGGGGCAGTCGCTCGGCGAGAAGGCGATCCGCTACGACAACCACGGCGATTTCTACCTGCTCGTGCCGGTGGAGAAACTCGATGAGAACGGGCGGTCGGTCGACTGGCACACCCGGACCACATTGCTGCTTCACTCGCGCGACAAGTTGAAGAGCTTCGACGTCTATCCGCTGCCGGGCCGCCTCGCTTCGTTTGAAAAGCTCGACGGCCACAATCAGGACTGCCTGAAACGGCCGCCGCTGATTCTCCTCGGCGACTACAGCTATTTCCGCGACGGGGATCCGGCGGGATATCTGCTCACTCCCACGCGGAAGGAAGACGGCACGCTCGATCTCGGGAAAAGGATCAAATACGCCGAATTCGCCATCTCGCCTGATCAGCATTCCGGGGGCGGAAATTTCGCGATCACCCGGGGCGACAAGGTGTTCATCGTATTCGGCGTCGCTTCGGTCAATGCGATTGCCATGCGGAATGTAAAAGGCGCGAAAGCGACCGTGATGCCGCCGATTCCCCCAGACCATCCGGGGTTGAAACTGAGCTATCAACAGCAGCGCAGCGGCAAAACCTTCACCGAATACAGCAAGAATGGAACGCCGACTTTCATCATTGAGTACAACCTGAAAACCGGCAAACTCGGCGAACCGCGCTATCTGCTCTCGGGGGGCGCAAATGACGATGGCCACAACTGGCCGGCGATCACCGTCGACAGCCGCGGCATTCTGCACGTCATCGCCAACGGCCACCACAATCCGGTCGCCTACACACACAGTCTCGAACCGGACAACCCTTATGGCGGCTGGAGTGCGCCGGAGTATGTGAAGCCGGGCCGGTTGACCCCGTTCCTGTCGTACGCCACCTTGAACTGCGACAAAAACGATACCTTGTACACCATCCACCGCAGTACTACGGGGGTATACAACAATCATCTCGGGCTCTTCGTGAAACCGGCCGGAAAACCGTGGCAGGGAGAAACGGTGCTGGTCACTCCGTATCGTTATATGTATAAGGTCTGGGGGCACAAGGCGATCTACAATCCGGCCACCGGCGGAATCACACTCGGTTTCTACTCGTACTCTTCGATGAAGCAGCTGACGCTCGATCAGTATCTCTTCGATATTTTCCAGAATCCGGATCACGAGAAGATCTACCGGGGCGGAAAGAGCGATCCCGGCATTCCGGAAGGAAACCGGTGCAAAATGTACATCAGTCCGGCGGCGGAACTGACGCTGCTGACGCTAGACCCCGCTTCTCAGAAATGGAAACTCACCACAGGCAGTGATTTGAAATGACAACAGGAAGGAGCCGGAAATGAAACATGACCTCTCGCGAAACCATCGGACTTTTACTCTGATCGAACTCCTCATCGTGATCGCGATCATCGCCATTCTGGCGGCCATGCTGCTGCCGGCGCTGAACAAGGCGAGAGACCGGGCGAACTCGGTTAATTGCTGCAGCAATCTCAAACAGCTCGGCAGTGCACTTCAGATGTATTGCAATGAGAACAATGATGTATTGATTTCCCAGGAACTACCCAATGCTGGCGGTGTTCAAAAATCCTGGTCGGTGAAAATCGCTCTGGACAATGGATTCTCCGGAAAGACGTTCGCCTGTCCGCAAATGCGGGAGGGACAATACCCCATTCGTCAGATGACCCGCAGGGACTGGGAGAACGCATGGAATGAAACCGGCGGTAATTATAATGGCGGCCGCTATATCCACTATGGAATGAATCGTATGATCGGGCGCACCGATACTCTGGGCAGCCGCGGTAAGATGACGCGGGCGGCCGCACCGTCGAAACTGCTGCTGCTGGCGGACACCTATTGTACTAAGTGGATGAATGACGGCTTCTTTCTGGTCTGGTCAAACTTTTCGAATCAGGATGATATTGGTCTGATTGACGGTCGTCACAACTTTTCGAGCAACGTCTGTTTCGCCGATGGACACGTGGCGGCCAAGAATACCGGCGTGCGGATTCCCCGCCACTCCTACGCCGCCGGCATGAATCCCTATGTGCAGGAATTCTACAGCAACGGCGACAAGGATGCGCTCTGGAACATCAACAGCAAATGACGATGAGAAAAATACAACTGCTTTCTCTGGTTTCCGCTCTGACGTGGAGCTGGGTTGCCGCGTCAGGAAACATCCCGGTGAAGATGGAGGAGTTCCACTCCCTCAGTCCGGATCTGGTCCGGATCATGAAGGAACGGAATCTTTCCGAACAGGATCTCTGGTCCAATCAGGAGTTCTCCTCGCGCGAATGGAAATTGCCGCACCGGCCGCTGGAAGAGTTCGATCGGGGCGTCCGGCAGGGATTCTGGCGCGACATGCATCGCCATCCCACGCTGGCGCAGACCGGACTGGCGCTCGACTGGTCCGGCTGCCGCGCTATCCGGGTCACGCTGGAATCGGCGGCAAAAAGCAACAACATCATCACGCTCGGCTTCCGCGCCGACAACCTGGCAGCAAAGGGACGCAGTTACTACTGTTTCGAGATTCCCCTCGATTTCACCGGGAAAAAGAGTGTTGAATTCGATCTCGCCGCCGCCCGCCCGATCAACCGTCCCGCCGGATGGAACCGGCTCTCCGGCATCTACCTTTTCGCCAAGGCGGGCGGACACCACCCCGCGCCCTGTGCCGCCATGCGGTTGCTGGAGATCGAACCGCTTCCGGGCAAAGCCGCGGCTCCGGCCGCCGTAACGCCGGAACTCTTTCAAATCCGGCTGCCCGACCGGCCCTCGCCGAACCTGAACCACTCCTGGCCGGAGGATTCGGCCGACGGCCCGGTCGTCACCCGCGACCGTTTCATCAGCTACGGCCACCACAACCGGACGGAACGCGACCTTTACGCCTACTACCCCCGCTACAATCCGGGCTATGTGAGCTTCTCCCCGTCGGGCAGAGCGTACATCACGGCAGGGGAGCTCATTCAGTTCCTCGACGACGACGGCCGGTGGCAGGCCGTTTCGCTCCGTCCGCATCTGGAGGCGTGGGCGAAACAGCAGGGGTATGCCGGGCTCTATTACAACTGGGGGGCGCAGGGCGGCGACCCGGTCATCCGCTTCGACCGCGCGGGGAACGCCTACTGTCTCGCGCAGGTGGAGGCGCTCAACCGGCAGGGAAAACGGTATGACTGGCGAACGAGAACCGCATTGCTGCTCTTTTCGCCCGATCATTTCCGCACTTTCAAAGTCTATCAGCTGCCGCACCCGATCGCCAGTTTCGAAAAGATCGACGGGAACAATCCGGCCGCTCTGGAGCGCCCGCCGGTGATTCTGCTCTCCAGTTACGGCTACTTCGATGCGGCGTACCGAGGGCTTCAGCTTCTGCTGCCGGAGCGCACCGCCGACGGGCTGAAATTGGGCGAACCGGTGGAGGTGGCGGAGACCGCCATCGGCTGCAACTACCACTCCGGCGACGGCAACATCGTACTCTCTTCGCCGGACAAACTGTTCGTGATCTGGGGGTGGCTGCTCGAATACTGGCCGAACAGCCGTCGCTGTCGCGGAATCCTTGAAGAGCTCAAAGCGCTCCATCCCGGCGAAACCGGTCTCTCCCGGCTCTGGACGGTCGACAATCTGGCGAAAACCCGCCACGGCCGCTCGCTGCCCGCCTCATTTCCCGGACCGGAGGCGCCGGCGCGGAATCTGCGGTTCGACGTCCAGTATCACCACTTGTTCCACTCCCGTTTTCTGCCGGTGAGCAGCCGGAACGGGGTGCCGACCTTTCTCACCGTCTACGACCGCAAAACCGGGCGGAAGAGTGCGCCGGTCTACCTCGGCTCCGCCGGCTCCGCGCTGGACGGGCACAACTGGGGCGCGATCAGCTTCGACCCGCAGGGCCGCCTCGAAGTGATCGTCAACGGGCACCACAACCCGCCGCTCTACACCCGTTCGAAGCGACCGTACTCGGCGGAAGCCTTCGAGCCGGTCCGCTTCCTCCAGCCCGAACAGGGGCAGGAGCGGTGCAGTTACGGGTCGCTGAACTGCGGCACTGACGGGACGCTGTACAGTTTTCATCGCTCCACCACCGGGCTTTACAACAACCGGCTGGTGATGTTCCGCAAGAAACCGGGGAAGGAGTGGGAGAGTGCCCGCACGATTGTCGCTCCTTCCAAGATGCTGTATCACAGCTGGATGCACAAGGTTGCGATCAATCCGCACAACAACGCGCTCTACCTCACCTACTTTGCCGTGCCGCCACAGTCCTTCTGGCCGCCGGACTATTTTGAAACGATGCGGTTCCACTATCCGGAGCTGGAGGAGACGATTCCCTACTCCGCCTCCGCCGGGCAGCTGGAGATGAAACCGGTCCGGCACTGGGAGTCGTGGGAGGCTGGCGGCATGGTGCAGTTGCGCGGCGGCGAGCCGGTGATTCTGGTCTCCCGGGATGGTGGGGACACCTGGCGTCTCGCCCGTACCGGAGATTTTCGATGAAACCGGCGAAAACATGGCGCAACGGCACACTGGTCTACACCGCCGGCGGACTTGTCGTTCTCTTCCTCTGGCTGATGTGGGGCGATTTCGCCTACTCGATGAAGGACCGGGCCACCGGAACCGTCGCCGGATTGATGTTGAAACGGTTCGAGGTATCGGACTTCCTCTACGGCATCATCATGGTCTCATTCCCGAACTTCACCAATATCTTTCTCTGCCCGATCGTGAGTTACCGCTCCGACCGCCACCGCGGCAGGTTCGGGCGGCGCATCCCCTATCTCTTTATGACCACTCCTTTCATTCTCGTCGGATTGCTCGGGCTGGGCGTCACGCCGCAGCTCGCCCGGTGGATTCAGCAGCTTGTCGGCCCGGAGCATCTCTCCTTTCACCTGGCGGCGCTGCTGGTCTTCTGCTTCTTCTGGGCGGTGCTCGATTTCGGAACCACGCTCGCCAGCGCGATTTTCAATGCACTGGCCACCGATGTGGTGCCGACTGAATTTCTCGGGCGCTTCTTCGCGATGTTCCGCGCGATCAGCCTCGGCTGCGCGTTTCTCTTCAACTACTTTGTGATGGGGTACGCCGAAACGCATGCGATGGTGATTTTCTTCGGACTGGCGTTGCTCTACGGCGCCGGGCTCTTCAGCATCTGCCTCAAGGTGAAGGAGGGGGAGTACCCGCCGCCGGAAACGGTCTCCTCCGGGCCGCCCTCGGTAAAAAACGCGGTCCGGACCTATTTCCGGGAGTGTTTTTCCCTCCCGTACTACCGCTGGGTGGTCATGGCCTCCGTTGTTGCAGGCTTCTCGGTGGTGCCGTTCAACATCTACGGGATCTTCTATGTGAAGAGCCTTCAGATGGATATGGACTTCTACGGCAAGGTGAGTTCGCTGATCTGCCTGGTCTCCTTCGTGTTGAGTTTCTTTCTCGGCTGGTTCTCCGACCGGTTTCACCCGATCCGGACCGGCATTGTGTCGATGGCGCTTCAGACGGTGATCCTCTTCGTCGGCGGGCAGATCGCCACAACCGAATCCGTATTTGCGTGGCTTTATCTGGTGCAGGGAATCTCCATCATGAGCTATAACACGCTGATGGCCTCTTATGCGCCGCGGCTTTTCCCGCGCGAATATTTCGCTCAGTTCAATTCGGCCATGATGCTGATCAACGCGCTGGCCAGTGTGATCGGTGTACCGCTGGCCGGGAAGTTTCTGGATCTCACCGGAAACTATTACCCGCATCTTTTCACGATGGGGGGAGTCATCGGCCTCTGCGGGCTGTACTGTTTTGTGAAGGTGTATCGCGGCTATCAGCGATACGGCGGGGATGCCGCTTACACAGCACCTGACCCGGCCGCCGTATTGCACAAAGAACCGGCGGAACAATGATTTCCGCATCTGCCCTGTCTTACGGCATGATTCCGCGGAAGCGGAGATTATGTCTCCCCCTGCAGCTCTCTTTTGAGTTTCACTGACAAAGAACTTCTGGTAGAATTTTGGAAAAATTTTCCAAAAATAACTTGAAAAATTTCCTATATTCCGGAAAAACTTCTTGTTTTTTTCCATAATTTCGTTTATAATTAAAGTGAAAAAAACAGGAGGCAGTGTGGAAAAAGTCAAACTCAAGGATATTGCCGAGGCGGCGGGGGTGCGTCCTTCAACGGTTTCGCTGGTGCTGCGTGAACAGCCCAAGGCGCAAAGTTTTACCCGGGAGACGCGGGAACGGATCCTGAGTATTGCCGCGGATATGGGGTTTTTCGTCGACCGGCCGCGCACGCCCGCGGGACGGCAACTGAGAACCATCGCCTTTCTGCTGGCGGGTGAAATTCAGGATGGATGGAACAATGGATTTTTCATCCGTTTCCTGAATGGAATCGAAGAGGCCTGCCGCGAGATGGGATACAATCTGGAGGTGATGCGCTGTCACGCGTCGGAATTCGCGCCGAGCTGATAGTGCCACCGTGCTTTCTGGCTAGCATAAGTGGTGTCTGTGTTGATCGGCATCAGCCCTCCATCATAGTCTCCGGCATATGCGGACATGATAATTCCCGCCTGTTTGAGTGAACCGGAGCACTCCACCGTCAAAGAGCGTTCCCGGGCCGAATTCAATGCCGGAAGCAGCATCGCCGCCAGAATGGCGATGATTGCAATAACAACGAGAAGTTCAATCAATGTAAATCTATCTCCATTCCTGTAACAAAATGGAAAATTCACGGTCACGGTTGACGATTCTGCCGGAATGAGATTTCTTTTCATCGTTTCCTCCATTATGGTTGTTCGGATTGTCCGGATCTCGTCGAAGATTCCAATGCGCGGATTGAACCGCGGATATTGAGCCGGGTGGGGAAGTCGCTCCTACCGCACTCAAACGGCACCGGCTTTCCCTGACGCAGATGAGAGATCAGCGTCCGGGTTGCCTGGTAACCGATCTCCTCGCAGTCAATCGCAACCGCACTGAGCGGCGGGAAACTCACGTCACACATCGGACCGTCCCCCGCAATCACAATGGAGAGATCCTCCGGACAGCGGAGATTGAACTTCGGCAGAGCCCGGAGAATGCCGATTCCGACCCGTTCGTTGCAGATCACAGCGGTCGGCTTGGGCCCATCGTCCCAGTTGACCAGCCGCCACAGGAAATCGCTGCCGTTTCTGAAATCGGAATAATTCGAGTCATTCACCATCACTCGAAACTCCACTTGCGGCATTTCCCCCGTGCGGGAAAGAATCTCTTTAAGCTCATCACCCAGCGCAAGCTGATGTTCCCGCTCCTCCATCAGTGCGATGATCCGGCAATGGTTCATGGAGTGGAGGTAGCGGATGATCTGCAGATACATCCCGACGGCATTCACGCAGAAGATCGGGAACCGGTTCTGATTTCCGGCGAGATCCTCCCCCAGGCAGACGCAGGGGAGCCGCATCTCATGAATCTTCCGCAGCAATACCTCGGAGATGTAGCCGGTCACCACCACGCCGTCCACTGAACGCTGATGATTGCGGCTCGGGAAATGCGGCTCGTCGAAATACGGAATTAAAGATACAGATGAGCCGACCCGGACCGAGAAGTTATCCCGGCAGCTTTACTGCCCGAAGATCATGCAGTTGAACAAACCCGGCACGATGAGTTTCGGGATGAACAGTCTGTGCACAGGAACGATGCAGCTGAAACTGCACCGGGTGCCCGCTCCTTCTCTGGCATGCCTTCTCTCCGAGGGATATCGCTCTTCGACGACAACACGGTACGTGGAGATGTCGATCTCCCGCACGATGCCTCCGGGCAAGATCGGACCTTTTGTCAGTACTCCACATCCTTCCCGCTCTATTAATGTGCTCTATGTCGACAGCCATGTCGGAACCGAGTCGATCAATCTGCCGCTTTCCGGCAATGTCGATATAATAGCCGGATTCTGGTATGGTCGCCGTGACCGGAAGCTGGAAAAACTCTATTGAGAGGTGAGAAAAAGGCCATGAAAAAAATATTCGCTGTGTATCTGTTGCTGTCTGCAATCGTCTCGTTGGCGATGGAAGAGTTCCGCATTGCCGACAACGGAATCGTGACCATCGGAAAGGTGCGACTGCGACTGGAACATTGGGATAACGGCTGGAACTTTTCCGTTCAGGAAAACGGGAGTTTTCGTGCCGATCACGGTTTCCCGCAACGATCCGCGAACTCATTTGAATGGCAGGGAGGTTTTCTGCTGCGCAAGGGGGGCGGATTCAAGTTGCGGGAGATCATCTCTGGTCAGAAAGGAGGTCCACTGGACTACCGGGCGAAGATCTCGGGGACTCCATCCACTCGGCAGTTTGCTCTGGTCGCCTTTCTGCCGCTGACTGAATTCCTTTACCGTCAGCTCGATGCAGACGGACGGAAATTCTCCTTTCCAGTGAAGCACGATCCAGCCAGATGGATGGTCAGTCTCGGTCGGGTCGAAAGATTGTCGATTCCGCTCGCAGAAGGATTACTGACCGTTTCCGGGCCGATGGATGTCAGTTTCTTCGACGATCGGCACTACAAGGATCACCACAGCTGGTCGGTTCGATTGTCGCCACCGAAAGAAAGTGATCCCTTGAATCTGCATCTCCGGCTCTCCTATCGCTCTTACCGCTCTACACCGCTGGATCTGTCAAAAGTGGCCAACATGGGATTTGCCGATGAATTCGACGGCGATCGCATGGGAGGCTGGTCCGATCAGGGGGCAGAGAATGATTTAGCGGACATGCCGACCGGTGAGATGAGGTTTCGCGGTGTCCGGTTTCGAGTGATTGATCCGGCCGAGAACGATGGAAAATCCTGTCTTGCCACCTACGGCTGGCCTCGCCCTTATTTCCCTCGGGAATGTTCCATCTCCCTGCCGGAGCCGGAAGGGCGTTATCTCTATCTGTTGCATGCTTTGGCGTGGAAGCCGAATCAACGAGTCCCGGTTGGAGCGTTGACTGCGGTCTATGCTGACGGCAGCAGGCGGCAGCTTCCGGTAATTTCCGGAGATGAGGTCGGAAATTTCTGGTATCCGGCGGATCGAAAACGCGCTGTGGCCGTCTGGTTCGGGAAGAATCGAAGCTGTTCGCGAATCGGACTATTTCTCACTCGTTACGATTTCGGGAAATCCGGAAGAGTCCGGGAGTTGAAGCTCTCGTCGACCGGCAAATCCGTCTGGATGATTGTTGCGGCATCATTTTCGCCCGATGAGATTCCTCTCCAGCTGGGAGCGCCGCCCAAACTGGTGATTACAGCGGGTAGAGAGTATCAGCCGATCCGGAATGATAAGCGGATTATTCCCGGCAGCATTCTGGATTTTTCCCGATTCCAGTCTGCTCCGGCCGGAAAGTTTGGGCGGGTGAGAAATATCGACGGAAGACTGGAATTTGAAAAACGACCGGGAAAGGCAATCCGGTTTTACGGTGGCAACATCTGTATCAATGCGCTGTTTGCCGTGGCTTCCCAGCAGGAGAAAATGGCGCGACACATGGCGCAGTCGGGTTATAATCTGGCGCGTCTGCATCATTTTGATCGCGATCTGCCGGTTCGGGAGGGAAACGATTCGACCCGACTTGATCCGAAAAAATTCGAACGGCTGGATTATCTGCTCAAGCAGTTGAGGGATCATGGTATCTACACAATTATCGATCTCTTTACTCTGCGCACACTACGTCCGGGGGAGATTGCGGAATTGCCGAACCGTGCCGTTGCGTTCAATGAATTCAAAGCGCTGGTATTCGTTTCGGAATCGGCGATGCGCAACTGGGAGCGGTTTGCAGAGAATTTTCTGAATCACGTCAATCCACATACCGGACTGGCTTGGAAGGATGATCCCTCCATTCTCTCGATCTCTCTGGTGAACGAGAATACCATTGATGCCGCTTACCGGGATGCCCCGATCACCCATTCGATTTATGCAGAGCGGTTTGAACAGTACTGTCGGGAAAACAGCTTGATCGTCACGTCGATGAATCGGGAGCGACTCTGGCACCGGTTTCTTCTGGATCTTCAGCATCGCGCTTATCATCGGCAGCATGACTTTCTGCGACGTCTCGGCGTGAAGGCGCTGCTGACCGATCAGAACTATTGCTCTTCTCGTTTTGCCACGCTGTTGCGGGAACCGTTCGATCTGGTGGAGACCCACTCCTATTGGAATCACCCGCGCTTCATTGCCGGCGGCTGGGCTCCGCCGTCGATGGTCGATAATCGCAGCGCGATTACGATGTTCGGGGGAAATTTCCTGAACTGTGCCGCAGACCGGTTGTTCGGAAAGCCGTTTTCTCTTTCCGAGTGGGATTTCTGCAATCCGTATGACTATGCGGCGGAGGGGGCGTTCCTGGTCGGAGCCTACGGAGCACTGCAGAATTGGAACATGGTCTGCCGATTCGATTATACGACCTGGGGCAGCACGATGGACCGGGAGGAGACCGTTCTGGACTATTTTGATATTGTCAACGACCCGGTAAGGCTGCTTTCGGAACGGGCCGGGGCGCTCTTTTTTGCCCGCGGCGACGTGGCAGCCTCCCAGCTGAAGTTACCGCTTCTCATCGATAAAAAGGAGATGCTGGAGCGTGATTCATGGCGGAAGGACTACCCGGAGGATCTGCGGAAAATGGCATTGATTTGTCAGATTGGTTCTGTGATTACGACAAAAGGCCGTGCCGTTCCGGAGATAGGGAATGTTGATGCAACGTTGCAGGCGGGTATGCTTCCCCCCGGAAGTTACGATCGTGTGGCGCAACGGTTCACCAGTTCCACCGGGGAGCTGATCTTGAATGCAAAACAGGGAACGTTTCAGGTGATAACGCCTCGCAGTGAAGCCGCGTTGCTTCCAGAGGGAAAACGCTCTGCAGGAAACTGCCTTTTGGTGTCGAATCGGCACGGTTTCGGAGCCTTCCTGGCGGCGGCGATGGATGATGCTGAACTGCGTTCGAGTCGTCGGATTCTGCTGCTGCATCTGACTGAAAGCCGAAACAGCGGGCAGACCTTCAGTTCTGCCGAAAAGGAGGTGATGGAGTCCTGGGGGACTCTTCCGTTGCTGGTTCGACATGGGGAGGCTGAGATAACGATTCGGGGTGATTTTAGACAACATAAGTTATATGCGGTCGATCTCACCGGCGCGCGCCGGCAGCAATTGCCTCTGCTGTGCAATGACGGAAAAAGATTGATGTTTACTGCGTCGGTGTTGCGCAATCCTGCCGAACCGACTCTGGTCTATGAACTGGTGAAGGAGTGAGCCGGTTCCGCCTGGTGCGAAAGCGGGGGGATCACTCTCCGTTTCCGCCGGCCGGCAGGAAGGTCGCGGCGACCGAAACCAGGTAACTGAGCAGGGCAAGAATGCCGGCGGCGAGAAACTCCCGGCGGAGGATGAGAAAGAGCGCGACCATCCAGACCGCGAGAATGGTGAATGCCGCCGCCAGCCGGAACCAGCCGGTCAGTCGCAGCAGCTCCCGCAGAACCCAGAGCAGGTTCGCCCCCGGAATGAGAAAGAACGCCAGCGGAAGCCGTTCGGCGGAGCGGAACCACCCTTCGTACAGGATTGCGGCGTAACTCAACAGAAAAATCGACCCTGCCAGCCCCGCCAGATAGTAGATTCCGTCAAGCAGAGCGAAAACCGCCAGAACCACAGCCCCGACTTCCAGCAACGCCAGAAACAACGGCCGCCGCGTCGGACGCAGTGCCGTGTACGCCAGCTCCACCGCATAGGCAAGGTGCAACAGCGGAATCCTCCCTGCGAGTGACGGAACCAGTTCCGGCCGGGATGGCGGCGGTACCGCCGGTTGAGAGGATGCCGCCCGGGATCTGGGCGAATTCGGCCGGGCGGCGGGTTTCTCCGGAGTGGCGGAAACGGCGGGTGCCGGCGGCGAAACCGGTGCCGGGGCGGGCGCCGAAGGGGGAGGGGGAGGAGGCAGCGTTGCCGCTGGTGTGCCGGCGGATTCTGCCGCCGTTTCGCCCGGCAGTTTCAGCTCTTCCAGAATCGCGGCGACGGCTTCTTCGAAGAACTGAAGCTCTTCCGGCGAGATTCCGGGTTGGTCTTCATGCGCGATCCGGTTGCGGATGCAGCCGATGAATGCGAGCAGTTTCTCCACCTCCCGCGGAAATTTTCCGGCGAGGGATTCCGATTTTTCGCGCAGGCCGTTGCCGGAGGCGCCGAGCGCGACAAGACGGCTTTCGATCTGCCGGGTGAGCGTGATGACTTTGCCGGCAACTTCAATTTCCTGGGAATTGGGTGTGTCCATGGTACGGTTCAGTTCTCCTGCGTCATACTGTAGCAAGTTCCGGCGGGAAGTCAAGGCGGGAAGCGCTTTTTCCCGGGATTTATTCCTGAGGAAAAGCGGTGGTTCCACTGGATGCCGCTTGAAATCTTCCGCCCTCGGCATATATTATCCCGGTCATTGCGGTTGGTGAGATAGCGGGAATCCGGTTCATGCGGTTTGCATTTGCTCTGTTCAAATATTTTCCATTCGGCGGTCTGCAGTCCGATATGCTGCGGATTGCCGAGTGCGCGGCCGCCCGCGGTCACGAGGTGACTGTCTTCACCGGCGCGTGGGAGGGGGCCGCGCCCCGTTCCGGAATCCATGTGCGGCTGCTGGAGAATGGCGGCGGTTCGAACCACCGCCGCGCCCGGGTGTTCGCGGAGCACTTCGCCGCGGCGCTGAAGCAGGAGACGTTCGACCTTTCGCTCACCTTCAACCGGTTCGGCGGCTGTGACTGGTATTTCGCTGCCGACAACTGTCTCGCGGTGGAGATGCCGCGCAAGCACTCGCCACTGCTGTTGAAACTGCTGCCGCGTTACCGCTCCTTTCTCGAACAGGAGCGGGAGGTGTTCTCCCCGCAGAGCCGGACGAATATCTTCTACATCACCCCGCGCCAGAAGCGGGACTTCATGCGTTGTTACGGCACGCCGGAGGAGCGGTTCTTCTACCTTCCGCCCGGAATTTCTCCCGAATTCCGCCTCCGGCCGGACGCGGAGCGTATCCGGAAGGAGAAACGCCGGGAACTGGGCGTGCCGGAGCATTCGCTGATGCTGCTCGAAGTGGGCGGCCACTTTTTCGGCAAAGGGGTCGACCGGGTCATCCGGGCCGTTGCGGCACTGCCGGAGGAGTTGCGGGAGCGCTGTTGTTTCTGCATTGCCGGAGCCGCTCAGGCGCGCCGCATTCTGACGTTCGGACGCCGTTGCGGAGTGCCGGAGCAGTCGCTCCGCGTATTGGGCCCCCGGAAGGATGTTCCGGAACTGCTCACCGCCGCCGATCTCATGGTTCACCCCGCCCGCAACGAGGCGGCGGGCAATGTCCTGCTCGAAGGAATCGCCTCCGGGTTGCCGGTGATCTGCTCGGAGGCGTGCGGATTCAGTGATTTTGTCGCGGAGGCGGGGGGCGTCGTCGTTCCGGAACCGTGGAGTGACAGGGTGTTTCAACAGCAGCTGACGGAGATGCTCGGCCACCTCGGCGACTACCGGGCGCGGATCATCTCGCACGGCGGCGGGCGGGATTTCTGCCGCCGGGCCGGGGTTGCCGTCGACCTGCTGGAACAATGGGTACAACGATGTTTGCTCCGGAAGGACTCGCACGATGTTCCGCGATGAGAAGACAACTCCTGTTGTCACATCTGTTTTCCCTGATTCGTAAGCGTGGCCGTTGCAGATTCGTCGGAAAGAGCCGCCAGGGGGCGAGATGGACAGGTATGATCTGGAAGGCAGAACAGGGAAACAGGTTTCGGGATTAAAATATTGGAAC
>NZ_DBEXAY010000204.1:0-4816 GCF_048170485.1 Victivallis sp.
GCCGATGATCGCCTTTCACTTTTCGCCGTCCCGATCCCGGGATGTCGCAAAAAGTCTGCTCGGAGATTACACCGGAACAATTATCAGAGACTCTTACACAGCCTATGAAAAACTGGACTGCGAGGTCGCCTGTTGCTGGGCGCATGTCCGCAGACGCTTTCTGCAGGCCGTCGAATGCGGATATACGAAAGCTGAGGTTCCGCTGAAAATGATACAAGCCCTATACAAAATTGAGCGGAGTGCAAAAGAGAGGGCGGAAAAGAAGGGCACGGAAACCGCACTCTTTCAAGAGCGGAAAAATGCACGCCGGCAGTCTCAGAAGCTGGTCCAGGAATTTTTTGCGCAGTGCCGGGTTCTCAAGGAGTCGGAGCGTCCATCTTCACCGGTCGCGCAAGCCGTCTCTTATGCCCTGAATATCGAAGAGGAGCTCAAAAAATTCCTGAAAGATGCCCGGTTAAATATCGACAACAACCCGGCCGAACGACTCAACCGGGGAATTGCGATCCTCCGAAAGAACTGCCTCTTTGCCGGCAGTGAAGCAGGTGGGCAGCGGCTCGCAATTCTGTATTCATTCGCCGCAACATGCAAAGCGAACGGCATCTGCTTTCGCAAGTGGCTCGAAGACGTTCTGCCGCGTTTGAATTCCACTCCGGCAGCGCAGATTGATTCTCTGATCCCCAAGGGAGAACCAAAAGAGTCAATGAGCTCAGGCTCATTATTATGAAGCGGGGAATGCCGTCTGGCGCTCAAACGCCAGACGGCATCATTTTCTGCCAGCTCTAATTTTTTCCAAAGCTCCACCGCGATATCCCCCTCACCATGGGGCTCACTGGGCATACACCAACAACCGGTACCTTTCCGCCTCCAGCGTCACGATCGACGGCACGGAAGGGCTGGATTCGAAGGTGCTGTTCTGCCCGTCCGTGACCGCCACGCCCCGTGCAACGAGCGTCGGGAAACTTCAGTTCCGGGTCTACGGCATGTCCAACTGCCTTGCCGACTATGACTGGTACGCCAAAAATCCTTCGAAGAAAAAGATCGCCCTGGGGGATTTCTGCGTGGAGGTCGACGGAGGCCGCTACTACTCGCTGGGGAAGATGCGGCAGCCCTCCGGAACCATCCTCAATGCCGACAGCGGCTATGTGAAGGGTCATGAAGAGTTCGGCCGCTGCGCCTGGACCTTCTCCACCCACAACATCGTCGAAAACAGCGGCATCATGCTCTGGCATGAGAACCGGGCGAACGCCTCTTTCATGGACGGGCATGTCGAAAGCGGCCGAGAGACTTTCTGGAACAGTCCGACCAATGTCCGGCAGTTCCTCACCAGCTCCGGTGACAGAGTCTACCCCGCCCAGCTGCCCAGCCGTTACTGAACCAGAGGAAAAGGAGTTGTCGATGAAATCTGCCGTTTATGCCGTTCTGCTGTTCTTTCTCCAGCTGCCGCTCGGAGCGGCGACGCTCCCCGACGCGGTGACGTTCCGCGGGGACGGGTCCTTTCAAATCGGAGACGCGGAATTCCGTTTTCAACAGTTCACGGCCGACTGGTCGCCGGGAGACAACCGCTCGTGGCGCAACCGCAAGGGAAGCGTCCGCCCGGACGGGGTGGAACTCACGGCGAAACTGCCTCCGCAGTTCGCCTCCGGCTCGGTCACGGAATCCATCCGCCCGGCGGGTCCCCGCTCCTTCGACGTGAAACTTCAGGTAAAATTCCCCGACGCCGTCTCTCTCGGCTCCCTGCATGGGGTGATCACGCTCCCGCGGCAATCCCGGACCGTTCTGGTCGACGGCAAACCGGAAACACTTCTCGCCGCCTCCGGAAAAACCGTTCTGCTCCGCCGCAAGGCAACCTCGCTCCGCCTCCCCGTCGCCAACGGCTATCAGGTGACGGTCACCGGTTCGCCGCTGAATCTGCTGGTGCAGGACAACAGAAAGTTCGGCACGGAAAGCCTCTCCATCCGTTTCAAGGCCACGCCGGATGCCGGGGCGATGACGGAAGCCACGCTGAACCTCCGTTTTACCGTCGAACCGCTCCCGGCACAGCCGGTCTCCCTCGCCTCTGCCGCCAACGCCGGCTTCCGTGACGAAACCGCCGGAGACGGCAAAGGCGGCTGGACCGATCAGGGCCCGGAGTGCGATCTGCACATGTTCCAGCCGGGGAAACTCCGTTTCGGCGGCCTCACGTTCGACATTCCCGCGCCCGCAGCCGCAACCGGGAACAACGCCGTCATCCTCAGCGGGAAGGAACGCAAATTCACGTCGCAGAGCGTCACGCTCTCCCTGCCGGAAAACCGGGCCGGCGCGGTCAACCTCCTGCACGCTTCGGCATGGACTCCACCGCAGGGCCGGACGCTCGGAATCCTCTGCGCAGAATATCCGGATGGCTCCATCGAGCGGATTCCGGTCCGGGCGCGGATCGACTGCGGCAACTGGCAGAATCCCTCCGACGCCCGGAACGCGGCGATCGCCTGGCAGACCGAAGCGCAGACCCATTCCGCAGGCCTTTACGTCTCCAGTTTCCCTCTGAAGCGAAAAGGGCCGAAACAGCTTCGCTTTGAAGTCGCCTCCCCGCAGGTGATCTGGATGATCGCCGGAGTTCTCCTCACTCCGGAAGCGACGCCTCTTGTCCCGCTCGACAACCAGCCGCTGGTCATCCGGGAGAACGCCGAATGGAAACCTCTGCTCTTCCAGCGGAAAAATCCGCGGAACACGCCGCTCGACTTCTCGTTTCTCCTCGACGCTCCCGCCGGGAAATACGGGTTCATCCGGCCCTCTCCCGCCGGGCATCTGACGTTTGAACGCGCGCCCGGAAAACGCATCCGCCTCTACGGGCCGAACCTCTGCTTCACGGCGAATTTCCTCTCGAAAAAGGAGGTGGACCGCCTCGCGGACCATCTCGCCGGCTGCGGATACAACACGGTCCGGATTCACCATCACGACACGCTGCTGACCGATCCGGCGGCACCGGACTCCGTCACCTTGAATCCGGAACAGCTCGACCGGCTGGACTATCTATTGTTCCGGATGAAGGAGAGAGGCATCTACGTCACCACCGATCTCTACACCAACCGGAAATTCAAACCGGGCGATCACATTCCGGAGTTCATCGAAAAAGAGCAGCCGCAAATGAAGATTCTGCTGCCGGTGAGCAAAGCCGCGATGGAAAACTGGAAGAGCTTCGCCCGGAAATGGATGCTCCACAAAAACCCCTACACGGGGCACACCTGGGCGGCGGAACCGGCGCTCTACTGCATCAACCTGGTCAACGAGGAACCGCTGACGTTGTACTGGAACCGGAGCAAGGCCGCCGCCGCGCTCTACCGCAAAAAATTTCAGGAGTACTGCGCGAAACGCAATCTGCCGCCGTCGAAAGCGGCTCACAACAACCCGGTATTCCGGCTCTTTCTGCATGAACTGCAGGAGGCGGCACTGGTCGAACAGATCCGCTTCGTCAAGGAGGAGCTCGGCGTGAAAGCGCTGGTGACCAGTTTGAACTGCGGCCGCGAGATTCCGCTGGCACTGCTGCGCGATCACTTCGATGTGGTGGACAATCACGCCTATTTCGACCACCCCGGCTTCCCGAAGAACCGCTGGAATCTGCCGTTCTCCTATCTGCAACGCTCCGCGATCAGCGATATGGCCTCCGTTCCCCGGGATCTCATGCCGACCCGCCTGCCGGGCAAGCCGTTCCTCGTCACGGAATTCAACTACTGCAACCCCAATCTCTACCGCGCGGAAGCCGGACCGCTGATCGGCGGTTATGCGGCGCTCCAGAACTGGGATGCCCTCTACCGCTTCGCCTGGAGTCACAGCGCCCGCGACATCGAGCAGGTCGTCAGCGCCTACGGATTCAATGCGGTCAACGATCCGCTGGCGCAGTTTTCCGACCGCATTGCGATTGCGATGTTTCTGCGCGGCGATGTGAAACCTGCTGAAATTCTCTGCTCCTATCAGGTCCCCCGGAACAGCTTCGAGCGGAAGCTGATCACCGGATTTCCGCTCGCCTTCAAAAATCTCGGCCTGATCACCGCCGTCGGTTCGCAGCCGGAGGATCGCCGGAGCGGGACGCCCTCTCTGCTTCCGGTGCTTCCGGCGGATGCGACCCGGCCGGACCGCCTGAAGAATCGGGAAATCGCCGCCCTGTGGGAACAGGCGAACCGCCGGAAACTCGCAGTCAGCGTCACCGGGGAACTCCGGCTGGACGCCGGAAAAAACACCTTCACCGTGACCTCGCCCCGCACGGAATCCGTCACGCTCAGCTCCGGGGATCTGGCCGCAGGGCAGCTGCGCGTCCGGCAGGCGGAGGGATTTCAGACGATCGCCGCGATTTCACTGGATGGCAAAGCGCTGTCGGAAAGTTCCTCCGTTCTGTTCTTTCAGTTGACCGACGTGGCGAGCAGCGGTCTCAAGTTCTCGAACCGGAGCAAACGGCTGGTGCTGTATCGCGGCAATCTGCCGCTGCTGGTCCGGAAGGGAACCGCCACCGTGGAGTTCGTCTCGGACCGCCCCTGCACGGTGACCGCGCTCCACTGCGACGGGACCCCCTGCGGTTCCGTCAAGGGGAGCCTTCAGAACGGCGTCTACCGTTTCCGGGCGGACACCCATCAGTTCCCCGGCGGCGTCATGGCATATCACCTGACCCGCTAAGACAAGAAAGAAAATACACGCCGCGCGGTTTCACTCCGCCGGCGGGAAAGAGGAAGAAAACGATTTCGGAATACTCCCCGGAAATCAGAGTGTTCCTGGTTGAAAAAGAGTATTTCCTCTTTCACCGGCCAAACGGACAATGGGGGAAGAAGCGTTGCTCCACCCCGACGGG
>NZ_DBEXAY010000205.1:0-20839 GCF_048170485.1 Victivallis sp.
TTTCCTTTTTCCCTCTTGCGAAAACAAAAAACAGCTGTATAGTCTATATCAGACTGGTACCCTCTGGTATCCTTCAAAGGAGAAAAGAATGGCGCCTTCCAACATCCATGAGTACATCAAACTGCGTCAGCATTTCATCAATCTGACGCTGCACGCGGATCCGGAGTGTCCGCTGCCCTCGGAGCGTACTCTGGCGGAAACGTTCGGCGTTGCCCGGAAGACGGTCCGGCGGGCGCTGGAGGATATGGTCGCCGGAAACTATCTCATCAAGCGCCCCCGGCGGGGGTACTTCGTCAATCCGCTTTCGATGCGGGAGGATGAGCGGCGGCAGAAAATTGTCGGCCTGCTGTTCCGGAACGGGATGCACGCGCTCTACAACCGGGAGGACGCCTGTTTCATGGAGGCGTTTTTCCGGGAGATTCGCCGGTACGACGCCTGTGTGCAGCTCATCATGACCTCCGGGACGGAGATGATCTACAGCGACATTGCAAACAGCGGCCTTGACGGTCTGGTCTGGCTGGGGGTTCCGCCCGGACATACGGCGGTGTTTGAGCGGATTCACCGGGAGGGGGCTCTGCCGATCGTCGGCTTCTTCGACAGCGTGCCGCCGGCGTGCGGCAATTACATCTACATGGATCCCTTTACCGAGGGATACCAGAAGACGAAGTTTCTGCTGGATCGCGGCTGCCGGTCGATTCTCTTTGTGAAGTGCCCCCGGCTCGAACGGAGCCATGACGGATATTTTGCCGCGCTGAAGGAGGCGGGAAGCGCTCCGAATCCGGAACTGCTCGTCGATGAGGAACTTCCATCAGAACAGCTGGAAGCCCTGTTCCGGGAGCATGCGGTCGACGGCGCGGTGGTGCGGTTCCATCAGGCGGACCGCGTCCGGGAGTTTGCCGTCTCGCGCGGGATCCGGATTCCGGAGGATCTGCAGCTGATTACCGGCTGCACCTGCTACGACTGGGAGCCCACGATGACGGAGAAACCGTTTGCCGCCATTGTTTCCCGATTGTTGAACCAACTGTGGAATGAAATGCAGCATCAGGATTCCCCGTTGCAGGATTCCTCGCTGCAGTGGAATATCAAAGCCGGTAATTCAACCAGATAGACAGGAGGGCGTATGCGACAGAGCAGATCTTTCACGTTGATTGAATTATTAATTGTAATCGCGATCATTGCGATTCTGGCTTCGCTCCTGCTGCCGGCGCTGAACTCCTCCCGGGCGCGGGCCCGCAGAATCACCTGTGTCTCCAACCTGCGTCAGAACGGGATGATGCTGCACGAGTACGCCGGTGAAAATCAGGGATACTGTTCTTCTGTCGATCTCAACTATGGATATGTCAGTCAGGTTTCGCCGGTTCAGAATCGATTCAAACCGGATTATTTCAAGAGGCCGACGGGAGCTTTTTTCTGCCCGGGAATCCGGAATGCGCCGTTTGAGAATGCCTCGTACATCTCCTCCTACGTTCTGACGATAGGCAAAAGCGGCGGGGCGATTCAGGAGACGGAGGACGGCGGGCGGGTCCCGCGCAAAGAGGGGCAGATCGCTTCCGGAAGTGCGGTGATGCTGGAGAAGGTTTCTCTGTTCCAATGGGGCAACCTCTGGGGCCCGCACCGGAACTCCTGCTACCCGGACTACACGCCGGGCAGTTATCTGCCTGGCATGGCACTCGCCGATGCGGAATTCAAAACCTACCCCGGTTACATCAATCACGGCGGTACGGATTTGAATGTTCTCTTCATCGATGGCCACGTGGAGACTGTCAGCTGGCGACAGAAATTCAACGGAAACTGGACCAAAAAATAAAAAAGGAGTCGTTCGCATGAAGAAGAAACTGATCGTTGCAGGAACCGCTTGGATGCTCGCGCTCGCCGCGGCGGAACCGGTTGCGCTGGATCCTTTCCCGCAGTGGAAGGTGCCGCAGGGGTGGAGCGCGACGCCGGAACAGCTGGAGTGCCGTTTCACCCGCTGGTCGGCCGTATCCGCCGATCTGAAGATTCCCGGGGCGGGCGTCTGTCGGCTGGAGTTTCAGTACCGCACGCCCGGAGGAACGGGTACGCCGCTCAAGATCCGGCTTGACAACCAGATGTCCGCGGCGTATCCGGCGACGGAGGAGTGGAGTGTTGCGTCACTCTATTTCCGGACCGGCGGGCCGTGCCGTCTTACGCTGATTGCGGAAGGGAAGAGCCCCTACACACTCCAGATTCGGCAACCCCGATTGGAGCTGTTGACGGAGGCCGATTGCCGGAAGTTCCGACTGGATGCCGGGAAGGGGGGTGCCGGATTCCGGACCATGAAGGGGGAACCGCACCGGGTTGTGGCGACCGAGGATCATATTGAAGAGGGGATGGCGTTTCAGAGCCGGGGGAAGGGGGCGCGTGAGCTGCGCTCGGTGGAACTGCCGGTTCAGCCGGGGCGGAAATACCGGCTCTCGTTCTGGGTCAAGGGAACGCCGGGGAGTTTCCGCGCCGGCGTGGATGGCGGCTGGCTCCCCGATACCCGCTACTGGGCGTTCCTGCAGACGAAACCGGTCTCGAACGAGTGGAAGAAGGAGACGCTGGAATTCACGCTTCCCGGCGTTGACGCGTATCCTGTGTTGAAACGGGGCTTGCTGAGCTGTCGGTTTGCCATTCCGGCCGGGCAGGAGGAGTTGCTGTTGAAAGATGTGGAGCTCGAAGAGCTCCCGTGAAGGTGGGAAGGATGAGAAAAGTTCTGTTCTGCTGTCTCGCCGCCGGAGTATTCGGCAGCGTCGAGGGGCAAAATCTGCTTCGTAACTCCAGTTTTGAGCTGGGTTCGGCGGAATACAGCGTCGCGACTGCAATTCCCTATTCCGCCGCGGACTTTACCCCGGTCCGGGCGGAGCGGGATGCTTCAACCCGGATTCATGGGCGATACAGCCTTCACGTGCCGAATCCTCGCGGCAACTCCGTGCAGTTATCTTCGCACGATATTGCGTTGACTCCGGGGAAACGCTACTATTTCTCCTGCTGGATGAAGGCGGAGAAACCCGCCGTCGTGCAACTGATGCTGCGTTCCTGCACCTATGACGCCAAAGGATATCACTGGTGGAACCGGCAGACGGAGTTTCAGGTCACGACGGAGTGGCGGAAATACACGTTTGCCATCCCCGCCATTCCGGAGGCGAATCCGGTCGGCAACCTGGTTTTGAACTGGAACACCGGTTCCCTGTGGCTGGATGCGATGCAACTCTCCGGGGAGCCGGCAGAGTACGCTCCGGCCGCCGACGTGGAGTTCGCCTTTGAACGAGGGGAACCGGTTCGTTACCCCGGAGAAAACCGTTTCGGCGTGAGCGCGGTGAACTACTCTAGTCGCCGCGTGGAGCGCCGGATTGAACCGGTTCTGTACGATCGTTTCCAGGGGAAGCAGGAGACGCTTGCTCTTCTCTCATTCGTTCTGGAGCCGGGGGAGAGCAGGAGGTGTGACCTTCCAGTGAAGCTGACCCGCTTCGGCTCGTTTGAACTGCGGATGGATTCCGGTGAAGTGCCGCTGCTGTTTGCGGTGATCGGCCGCCTGCCGCAGAAAAAGTATTCGTTCCGGGATGGATTTTCCGCGGGGGTGAACGGCCACCTCTTCCACATGTCGGCCACCCGGTTTCAGCCGCCGGAGCCGAATGGACTGCCGCGGGAACCACTGTTCAATGCGTGCGGGATGGATCTGGACGAATTCTTCGCCCGGATCCGGCAGGCCGGATTCGGCGCGATCCGCCTCCACGACGACGGCCTCTTTGCCTGGTGGAGGATGGAGCCGGAACAGGGCCGCTACGACTGGCGGGCCACCGACAACATCATTCGCCGGGCCTGGAAGAACGGTCTCGACATCCTGCCCCGGCTCGGCAGTATGGAATTCGTCGCCCGGGCGAGTGATAAGATCGCCAACTCCTGGCTCCGTAAGGCGAGCGAACACACCGGAGTGAAAGTCAGCGGCATCTTCCAGCGGATTCTCCCGCCGCCCGATCTGTGGGAATCCTTCGTCTACGAATTCATGGCTCGCTACAAAGAGGACATTTCGTACTGTGAAATCATCAACGAACCCAATCTCTTTCTCACGCCGGAACAGTACACCGAATACCTGAAGCGGGCATACCGGGCGGCGAAGAAGGCAAACCCCTCCTGCACCGTCGTCGGCTTCTGCGCGACGGGCGATCTGAACGGGGATCTGGGGCGTTTTCTCGAAGAGTGCGGTCGACTGGGGGCATTTCAGTATGCCGATGCGGTTTCGTTTCATCCCTACAATGCACAGCTGGATGACGCGCCGGTTCCGGCCGAACAGCAGATCGCCGAGGTGATGCAGATCGTGCGCAAATACCGCCCGGGAATGCCGCTGTGGAATTCCGAACTCTACTTCATTCAGGACTGGGAGGGGCTGAGCAAGCCGTTGGCCGAACAGAGTGATTTCCCGGTCGGCAATCTGGTGCGCCGCTACCTGATCGATCTCGGGGCGGGGCTGGCGCAGAGCATTCCGGTGTGGGCGCCGCGCATTACCGGCGTCGATCTCCGGCCGGGGTACCGATGGACCGCCTACGCCGCCTCCACCTTCATCCCCAACGAATACGCCGTCGCGACCAACGCCTTCGCCCGCTTTCTCGAGTGCGGCAGAGGGGAGGGCAAATGGGATCTCCTGCGTGGTCTGAGCCTCTGGCGTTACGAGGACCGTCACGGGAACTCGCTGCTGGCGTGCTGGGCGTTGAAACGGGGCGAACGTTTCACGCTGGTTCTGCCGGAGGGGGTGTCTGCGTACGATCTCTTCGGCAACCCGCTTCCCGGGCGGGAGATCCTGATCGACAACAACCCGGTCTATCTGAAGGGGAAGGAGAAGCGGCCGGACTGGAACCTGCTCAAAGTGGTGCCGCACCGGAAGTTTCAGGTTACCGGCGCCCGCTATTTCCGAAAGGACGGCGCGCCGGTGCTGGCGGTTGAGATCGGGAACAACACCCGCGAGAATCAGAAGCTGGCGATGCGGATTCCCGGCGCCCCCGTTCAAAAGCTGGAGCTGAAGCCGCAGGAGATCCGGATGGTTGTCTTCCCGGCGCCCGCAGAACGGCAGGAGAAGCTCCGCGTCATCGTGTCGGATGGCGAACGAATCCAATCCTTTTTCGTTCAGCCGGTATCCGGCAGGATCTGCCGCTCCGGGGAGACGCTCGCCGTCGGCGAAAACGGAAACATTCAGGTGCGGACCACTCCGGAGTTTCTGGAGTTTCAGATTCAGGTGCGTGACGACCGGCGCGGCGGGCGGGTGAAAGATGCTCCGTGGAGCGGAGACGGCGTGGAAATTTTTCTGGATATGGAGCCTTTCCGGGGGCTTGACCGGGAGGCGTATACCGACTCCTGTTTCCGGCTGTTTCTGGTGCCGAAGTCGTCGAACGGCCTGCCGGAGGCTTTGACCGGCAGTTCGACTCTGAGTCTGGAGGGGATCGTCTGGTCGTTGCAGGATTCCGGAACGGACTTCTCGGCCGACATTCGGATTCCGTGGAAGAATCTCGGGAGGAAATCACCGGGAACTTTCGCATTCGATGTCGCCGTGGACGATTCGGACGGCGAACGGCGCCACTCACAAGAGTTCTGGGCGGGCGGGCCGGAGAACTGGCGGAACCGCTTTCTGCTGGGGCTGTTCGTGGACGAGACGGAAAAGGCGAGATAACTATCTCTTCTCTGAGGCCGGGCGGGATTTTACCGGTGCGGCAGTGACGGGCTTCTGCACCGCTTTTTTCCCGCCGGCCTTGCGTTTTTCCGCCGCCTTGCGCTTCTCTTCTGCTTTGCGCTTTTCCGCCGCTTTCCGGCGGAGTTCGGCGCGCCGTCTGGCTTCCGCGGCGGAGCGGCGAAGCGACTGCACCTCGTCGCGGATTGCTTCGAGCCGCTCCAGATCCCGGCGGATCTCCGCGTCGTTGTCGGGCGCCAGGCGCTCCATGATTTCGCGGCGCTCCTGCTGCAGAACCCGTTCGGAGTCGCTCAGCGGCAGAACCTTTTGCCGCTTCGCACCGACCTTGACGATCTCGCCCAGCTGCATCGGCACGGTGGTTTTATCCGGCAGAAAGCGGGTGGCGCTGCGCTGGATCGGCACCAGAATGTGCGCCGGCCGTTCTCCGGTGATCAGCCCGAGCTCCTCCAGCTCGAAGTGACGGTGAAAGGCGCGGCGGAAGGAGTTCGCCTCCCAGGTCCGCCCGACGAAGTAGACGGGGTGGCCGGACTTTTGCTTCTCCTCGAAGAAGTTCCGCAGTTTTTCATACAGTTTTCCGTACGAGAGGCCGCCGAGTTCATCGCGCAGATCGAGGGCTCTTGCCTTCTGCAGGCCCGCCGCCTGCGCGTCAAGGGAACGGCTGATCGTGTTTTGAATCTGTCTGACGTTCAGAAGGTAGGAGGGGTAGAGCTGCCAGCGCCGTTCGAAGTCGAGTTCGTTGAGAATTCCCGCGTTGGCGATGATGACCGCTCCTTTCGGAATCCGGTTGCGGAGCACCTCCAGACGGACCAGATGCTGGAAATCCGCAACCGCTTTCTTTTCGCACAGTTTTGCCGAGCCGATGATCCCCCAGGTGAACTGCACTGCGGCGACGGCGAGGAGGGAGAGCGCGGCGAGCCGCCGTCCCGGCAGACGGCGCACCACCTGTCGAAGCGAGAGCAGCGCGAGCAGAAGCACCGCCGGAATCAGCGGCACCAGAAACCGCATCGCGCCGGTGCCGCCCCCTTCCGGCGCCCAGTAGTACATGAGATAGAGCACGAAGGTCGGCACAATCCAGACCAGCCAGAAGAGGAGCCGTCGCCACCGGAACCGGAAAAAGAGCAGGGCGAAGGCACCGAGCGGCCCGACGACCGAGAGGAAAAATTCCGGCACGTAGATGCGCAGATTGCTGAGGATGAAGGAGGGCACGAAGGCGCTCGACTCGTCGGTGAGAGAGTAGCCGCTCCGCCACGGCGCCCCGTAGGCGTGCCAGTGAAAGAGCGCCATCGCGCCGAAGGGGATTGCCGCCCCCGCCGCCAGACCGGCCAGGAGAATCCAGCGTTTCGTCTTCCGGGCGAAAAGGAGCGCCGCCGCTGTCGGCACCAGAATCAGCAGAAAGTCGGTGTAGCGGATTCCGGTGCAGTAGGCGATCAGAAATCCGGCAATCGCCGCCGTGAGAAAGCGGAGCCACGCCCGCTTCTGTGGCGTGAGAGCGGTGAAGAAGGCCGCCATTCCCCAGACGAAGAGTGCGAGGCTCGGCGTATGGGAGTTCTTGGTGACGGCGAGTGCCGACAGCACCGGCGAACAGATTGCCGCCGCGGTGGCGAAGAGGGCGTACCACGGCCCGAGAAAGAAGCGGGCGAGCGCGAAAATTCCGGCCGCCGCGAGAACCGCACCCTACAAGGTGGCGTAGAAGCCGCCGCCCGGACCTAGGAGCGCGTTCATTCCCGCGGCCAGCAGGGGATAGAGGGGCGGGTATTTCGGATAGTATTCTCCCCGGTCGTTGACCACCCACATCGAGCCGATGAATTCGAGTTTGTCGATCGGTTTCCGGTAGAATCTGCCCTCCAGATTGAAGGTTCTTGCGCAGACGTGGTAGCCGTTCTGATCGGTTCCGCCGGTGACCGGCACGAGGTAGTGCAGCAGGCTCCAGGCATAGAAAATGAGCAGTCCGCCGAGCAGGATCAGCGGAAGCGTTTCAGAACTGCCGAGCCGTTTTAACGCCATGATCGTCGACCTCTGTTTGCCCTGTGGACCCACCTTCAATTTAGCCTTGCCTCTCCGCATTTTCAACCGGTCCGGCGAATTTTTGCGCAAAAAGCGTTTTCTGCGGAAAAAATCGGTAAAAAAAATGGTTCCAGAGTTGCAAAAGTGAGTTTTTGTAGTAAAATAGGTATAGATAGGTATGAATAGGGATGATTAGGGATGGCGTCTGACGCGACAACACTGTTCCAGGGATTGTTTCTCGGGGAATACGACCACACACTGGATGCCCAGTGCCGGGTCTCTCTGCCGAGTGACTGGCGGAACCGGGAGGGGAACACCGAGCTGGTGCTCATTCCCGCGCGCGGGAAGGCGCTGGTGCTGCTGCCGATTCAGACCTTTCTGGAGTTTGTCGAGAAGGCGAAGAAGCTGGCGATTGCCAACCCGAAAATGCAGATGGCGTTCGCCTATCTGGGGTCGCGTTCGCGGCAGTGCCGCTGCGACAAGCAGGGGCGGATCGCGCTCGACCGGAAGATGCTCGATGAAATCGGCGTCGGCACTCAGCTCAAGCTGATTGGCGCGGTCACCCACATCCGGTTGACCGCTCCGGAAAACTGGGTGGTTCCGGATGACGAGGCGAGTTTGAATATGTATCTGGATGAGATTCAGAAGGTCAGCGACGACTCCGGCGACATCGCCGGGCTGCTGGGCGGAATTCTGGGCAAGAGGTGAGATGTGAGCGGAGAATTTGAACATGTGCCGGTGCTCAGCCGTGAGGTGATGGAGTACCTCGTGTTTCCGGATGCTCCGGCGCGTCTGATCGACGGCACGGTCGGCGGCGGCGGGCACAGCGCTCAGCTGCTCCGGCGCTATCCGCAGCTGGAACTGCTCGGAATCGACCGCGACGACGCCGCGCTGGAGAAGGCGGCGGAGACGCTCGCATTTGCGAAGGATCGTGTGACGCTGGTGCGTGGCAACTATTCGGACCTGGCGCTGTTCGCGCGCGAAAAGGGCTGGATGGAGGTGGATGGCATCCTGCTGGATATCGGCGTCTCTTCGCCGCAGCTCGATCAGCCGGAGCGTGGATTTTCATGGCGGGCCGACGGTCCGCTCGACATGCGCATGGACCGGCGGGAGGCGCTCACGGCGAGCCGTTTCCTGAACCGCGGGAGCGAGGAGGAACTTGCCCGGGTGTTTCGGGAATACGGTGAACTCTCCGGTGCGCGCCGGCTGGCGGCGGCGGTCGTCGCCCGGCGGGAGGAGAAGCCGTTCGCAACCACCGCCGATCTGGTGGCGCTGTGCGACGATGTGCTCGGCAAATCGAAGAAAGGACGTCTCCCGGCGCCGACGCTGGTGTTTCAGGCGCTGCGGATCTTCGTCAACGACGAACTGGGCGAACTGGAGCGTGTCCTGCCGGAGGCGGTGGAAATTCTGCGGATCGGCGGACGCATTGCGGTGATCAGTTTTCATTCGCTGGAGGACCGGATTGTGAAGAACTTTTTCCGGGATGCGGCGGCGGAATGCACCTGCCCGCCCGGACTGCCGGTCTGCGTCTGCGGGGCGACGCCGTCGCTGCGGGTGCTGACCCGCAAGGTGGTCACCGCACAGCCGGATGAATTGGAGAGCAACCGGCGTTCGGCGCCGGCCCGGCTGCGCGCGGCAGAGAAAATTGCAGAAAAATCGATGAAATAACGTGGGATATACAGGGAGAAACAACATGAACATTCAACCCGGAAAAGCGAAATGTGTCCGCAAGGCCCGTCCTGCCCGGCAGGGGTCGCTGGGAGAGAAACTGTCAGCCGTCTTCCGCTTCGCCTTTGTCGTGGGCGCAGTGGCCGGGTTGCTCAACATCTATATTTTCCTCAATCAGAAGATTACGGAGACGGAACGTTCCATCCGCCGGACGCAGCGCGAACTGCATCAGACGGAACGGGAGATCGCCCAGTTGCGCATCCGGCGGGAACAGCTCAGCGCCTGGCCGCACATCCGGGCGATGATCGCCCGGTTCGATCTCCGGCTGCACGAAGCCGCGCCCGGTCAGGTCAGCAAGATCGCCATTCTCTCTCCGGTACAGGCGGCCCGCATGCCGCTGGAATCGGTAGCCACTGCGGTTCCGGCGCCCGCACGCCGGCCGAACACGGCGCGCAATTGACCGGCGGCCGCGGTTCCAGGTTCGCAGGATTTTGCCCATGTTGAGCAGCAATGACAGCATCCGCTTCCGCATGAAGTTTGCGGCCGCTCTGCTGCTGGTGCCGGTGGCGGGGTATCTGATCGCCCGGCTCTACATCGTGCAGGTGAAGTCCCATGCGGAATATCTGCAGAAGGCCCGGGTCCGGTACACCGCCACCCGCGTCACCAGCGGCAAGCGCGGGGAGATCTTCGATATGTCGGGGAACCTGCTGGTCAGCAACAGTCCCTGCGTCTCCATCACCGCCGATCCCGGCAATCTGACCGGGGAGGCGCAGCGGCGGAAACTGGCGTTCATTCTCGCCAAGCATCTCGGCCGCGACTACAACTATTTCTACAAGCGGCTCAATCCGCTGCGTGTCAAGCGGGGGGCGAAGGGGGAGGCGCTGACCAATCCGGATGGCACCCCGATGATGGTGCCCTCCCGTTACGCGGTGATCGAAAAGCGCGCGTCGCTCGATGAGGCCGCGAAGATCCGGGAACAGGTCCGGGTGAACCGGATCAACGCGCTCTTTTTCCGCGATGGCTACATGCGGACCTATCCCAAGGGGGCGATGCTTTCCAACGTGCTCGGCTACACCAACGTCGTCGACGACAGCGACGTGCCGCAGATCGGTCTGGAAAAACAGCTGAACCGGCAGATGACCGGCGATACCGGGCGGGAGCGTTACGAACGCACGCTCGACGGACTGCCGCTCTCCTACGGACTCCACGAACTCATCAAGGAGAGCCGGGATGGAAAGAACATCTATCTCACCGTCCGGGAACCGATTCAGGCGATTCTGGAGGAGGAGCTCGACGCGACCTATGCCAAGTGGCAGCCGGCGACACTCTACGCGGCGATCGCCGATCCGAAGACCGGAAACATCCTCGCCATTGCACAGCGCCCGACCTTCAATCCGAACGACCGCTCCACTTTCAGTGCGGCGGCGGCCCGCACCCGCATCGCCGAGGATGGTATCGAACCCGGTTCGATCATCAAGCCCTTCACCATCGGCAAGGCGCTCGACTGGGGGGTGGTCACGCCGGATACGGTGATCGATTGCGACAAGGGCGCGTGGGTCTACCTCGGGAAGGTGTTGCGCGACTCCCACCCCTACGACAAGCTGACGGTTGCCGGGGTGATCCAGAAATCCAGTAACGTCGGTACGGCGAAGGTGGCGATGATGCTCGGTGAACAGCGGGTCTATTACGCGCTGAGATTGTTCGGGTTCGGGTCGAAGACGGGTCTGCCGTTTCCGCTGGAGACCCGGGGGCTTCTGCCGCCGGTCCGCCGCTGGGACGGGCTTTCGATCACCCGGTTCCCCATCGGATACGGCGTGCGTGTTTCGCCGCTTCAGATGCTCCGCGCCTACTGCGCGCTGGCCAACGGCGGAAAACTGCCGACGCTCCGGCTGATCGACCGCATTGTCGACCCGGAGACCGGGGCGGTCACCCGGATGCCGGTTCCGGAACCGGTTCCGCTCTTCGATCACCCGGAGGCGCACCGCCAGCTGATCGAGATGATGATTCGCGTGACCCAGCCGGGAGGAACCGCGGTCCGGGCGGCGATTCCGGGCTACGAGGTGGCGGGCAAGACCGGGACCAGCCGCAAATACATTCCGGGGCGGGGATACGCCTCGGGCAAATATTTTTCCAGTTTCGTCGGATTTGTTCCCGCCCGTTCCCCGGCGCTGGTCATGCTGGTGACGGTCGATGAGCCGAAGGGGGCCTACTACGCCTCTACGGTGGCGGCGCCGACGTTCAAAGCGACCATGACGCGGGTACTGCGTCATTTGAACATTCAGCCGGATCCGGCATTGCTGGAAGCCGGCAAGGGAAAAAAAGCGAGGCAGACACCATGAGAACTGCTCTTTTCCGGCGGACCGGCCGGAACGGCTTCTCTTTTGTTTCCGAAAGGGGGGATCGATGATTCATCTGCATTTTATCGGCATCGGCGGCATCGGCATGAGCGGACTGGCCGCCATGTGTGCCGACAGCGGCTATCGGGTCACCGGCAGTGACCGCGGGGCGGACCGCCCGGAGAACCGGCGGATTATCGACGCGCTCGAACTGCAGGGGATCACGATCTATCCGCAGGACGGCTCCGGCGTGCGCGCCTCCCGGCCGGATTTTCTGGTCTACTCCACGGCGATCGAGGAGGACAATCCGGATTTTCTCGCGGGGGAGGGGATTCCCCGGCTTCACCGTTCCGAACTGCTCGAACGGGTGATCGGCGAATCGCATTTCAACTGCACCATCGCGGTGACCGGCAGCTGCGGCAAGAGCACGGTGACCGCGTATCTTGCCGAGACGCTGACCAATCTCGGGGCCGATCCCGCCTGCCTTGACGGGGCGCTGATCAAGCGGTTCCGGGGCGGCCGCTTCGCCGGAAACTACCGGCCCGGCGGCGGGAAATATTTTGTGTTTGAGGCGGATGAAAGCGACAAGAGCCTCGTGCGCTATTCGCCCGATTATGCGATCATTCTCAACATGGGGACCGACCATTATGACAAGGCGGAGCTGGCGCGCGTTTTCGCCGAGTTCCTCCGCCATGTCCGGAAGGGCGCGGTGCTCGAGCGTGGCGTCTATGAGGCGGTGCGCGACCTGCTGCCGGCCGGGCTGGAAATCCGGATCATCGACGCCGAACCGCGTCCCGATTCCCGCTACGCCGTGGTCGATTACCGGATTGCCACCCGCGCCGAGGCGATCTACTGCCACGGCCGCCGGGCTCGAATTGCCCCGTCCGGCGACCGCGCCGCGCTCGACGCCGAAGGGGCGAACAATCTGCTCTCCATCTACGGCCTCCACTCCGAGGAGTGCCGGATTGAGAGCCGCACCCCGCTGGCGGAGTTCACCGGCGGCCGCCGTCTCGCCCTGCCGCAGGGCGGATTTCACACCGCGATGAACGCGCTGGCGATCGACGCGTTGCTGGAGATGATCGGCTTCGAAACGGAGGAGGTGCTCGAGGCGCTGGAGCGCTTCGACGGGGTCTGGCGGCGGAATGACTTCGCCGGAACCACTTCGTCGGGCGCGCTCGTCTACGACGACTACGCGCACAATCCGGAGAAGATTCTCGCCTGTCTGCGGGCGATGCGCGAGCTCGCTTCGGGCGATCTGTACGCGGTGTTTCAACCGCACGGATTCAAGCCGTTCGGCTTCATGCGCGACGAGCTTTTCCGCGATCTGGAGGGGGAGTTGCGCGCCCGTGACCGGTTCATTCTGCTGCCGCCCTATTATGCGGGCGGAACCTCCTCGTTCCAGCCGACCGCGGAGGAGGTGTGCCGGGAGTGGAAGGCGGCGTCGCGCCGTCCGGAGCGGTTCATGACCTTCCCCGACCGGGAGACGCTGACCGATTTTCTGCTGTTGTCGACCCATCCCGGCGACCTCATCGTCATCATGGGCGCACGGGACAATTCGCTCAGCGATTTCGCCGCCTCACTCACCTGCTGACGGGTTCCGGCCGCTTCAGAGATGCTTTTTCCGCAGGCTGGAGGAGGGGATGTTCAGCTGTTCGCGGTATTTGGCGACGGTGCGCCGGGCGACGGCGAGCCCCTCCGCCTTGAGCTGTTGGGCGAGCTGTTCGTCGGAGAGCGGCCTGGCCGGATTCTCCTTGCCGATGAGCTCGCGGATCTTCTCCATGACCGCCCGGTTGGAGAGCTCCTGACCGTCTTCGCCGGTGAACCCGGCGGTGAAGAAGTACTTGAAGGGGAAGATCCCCTGCGGGGTCTCGACGTACTTCCCCGCCACCGCCCGGCTGACGGTGGTTTCGTGCAGATCGAGCATGTCGCCCGCCTGCTTCATCGTCAGCGGCTTGAGATATTCCACTCCCCGGTCGAGAAAATCGCGCTGGGTGCGGATGATGACGTCGGCAATCCGCACGATGGTGCTCTGGCGCAGATCCAGTGCACGCATGAGCTCGCGCGCCTGCTGGAGTTTTTCGCGCAGATAGGCGCGGTCCTCGGGGGAGAGGTCCGGATTTTCCAGCAGTTTGAGATAGCGTTCCGCGAGGAAGAGTTTCGGCAGGCCGTTCCGTCGCGGCAGTGCTTCGTAGGAGCCGTCCTCCTTCCGCACGATCGTCACCTCCGGCAGGACGAATTCGGAATTGCCCGGGGCGAATGCCGAACCGGGGAACGGATTGAGTTTGCGCAACTCCGCGAGCGCCGCATTCAACTCCTCCATCGAGATGTGCAGAGCTTTGGCCAGCTGGGGCAGCCGGTTGCGGGCGATGTCGTCCAGGTGATGCTCGAGGAGTTCCGCCAGGAGCGGCGTGAGCGCTTTCTTTCGTTCGAGCTGGAGCCGCAGACACTCGGCGAGGTCGCGGCAGCCGACCCCCGGCGGGTCGAACCCCTGAATCACGCGGATCGCCTCTTCGGCTTCGTCCACCGTGGCGTCGGAACTCATGGCCAGATCCGCCGCGGTCGTCCGCAGATAACCGGAGTCGTCGATGCTGCAAACCGCCTCTTCGGCCAGTTTTCTGATGCGCGGCGGCAGCGGCGTGAGGGCGAGTTCGGCGGAGAGCTGGTCCTGCAGCGTCGGAGCGCTGGCGAGGGAGTTGAGCATATACTCCTGCTGTTCGCCGGAGGGGCCGTTCTCTCCGGTGCCGGGCGGCATCGGCAGTTCGTCGGCCCACTCTTCGGATTCGGCGGCGCGTTCGTCGAGGCTCGCCTCGTCGTCCGGTTCGGGGTCGGGGGCGGGTTCCGCCGCCGGCTCCTGCCACTCCTCGTCGGATTCGGCTTCGAGCATGGGGTTGGCGGCGAGTTCCTGTGACAGCCGTTCCTCCAGGTCGAGCAGCGGCAGATTGAGCAGTTCGAGCGACTGTAGCTGCCGGGCGGAAAGCTGCTGTTCCTGCCGGAGAGTGGTCGATAAGGTTTGTTGATTTGCGGACATCGGTGTATATTATTGAAAATATCGTGAAAACCCGCCGGAATGCGGGATTTTTCATTTGCTTTTTGTCAGGATAGAATTTAAATTTCAAAACAGCTTTTTTCCAGTCGTTTTGATGATATTTCGGAAATTTTTTCGGTTTTGCGCCCACTGGCGGGCCGCGGACTGGATGGAAAGAAGGGGATTATGGTCTGTTTGAGCGCATTGGGCAGCGGAAGCCGCGGAAATGCACTGGTTCTCTCCGCTCCGGAAGGGGCGCTGATCGTCGATATCGGATTTTCCCGCCGGGAGGTTCGCTCCCGGATGGAGCAGCTCGGGCTGGATCCCGGGCGGGTGCGCGCCGCTCTGCTCACCCACGAGCATGACGATCACTCGCGGGGATGCCGGGTGTTCTGCGATGATCTGGATATTCCGCTCTGCACCGCGTCGCCGACGGCGGAGTATCTCCGGCGGCGGGGCAAGCTGCCCGGGCGGGTGCTGGAATTCGAGCCCGGATGCGAGTTTCAGATCGGCGGATTTGAGGTGGAGCCGTTCGCGGTGCAGCACGACGCGGTCGCGCCGGTCGGCTTTGTCATCCGGCGGGATGGGCTGAAGATCGGAATCGCCACGGACCTCGGCAACGTCAACATGCTCGCCATGCAGCGCCTGACCGATTGCGACGCGCTGGTGCTGGAGAGCAACTACGATTTTCAGATGCTGCGCGACTCCGACCGTCAGCTCTATCTGAAGCGGCGCATTCTCGGGCGGCATGGCCACCTCGACAATGTCGCGGCCTGCGAAGCGCTGGGAACGCTTCTGACGGAGCGGACCCGCCTGCTGCTGCTTGCGCATCTGAGCAGTGAATGCAATTCCGTCGATCTGGTTCGCCGGCTGTTCGAGGCGCGGCTGGCGGAGCTGGGGCGCACGGACGTTGAATTCGGAATCATCGAGCAGGATCATCCGCTCGGCTCCTTTGAACTGAGGGCGGAGGATGGTTCCGTCAGAAAGGTGTGCTGATGATGGCCGCACCGGAACCGCTGAAAGTTTTCTGCCGCAAATGCCATGCGAAGCTGGATGTCTCGGAGCTGGAGCCGTTCGCCTACTTTCCGTGCCCCGGCTGCGGTACCCGGCTGCGGGTGCCGAAGCGGTTTGACCGGTATTTGCTGGAGAAGATCTGCGGATACGGCGGCATGTCCAAGGTCTACCGGGCGATCGAGCCGGAACTCGCCCGCCGGGTGGCGGTGAAGATCCTCAACCCGGAGAGCGAGGCGAATGACGGCGGGAAGCGCTTTCTCGCCGAGGCGCGGCTGGTCGCGCGGGTGAACCACCCCGGAATCATTCCGATTTACAACTGCGGCATCTACGAGGAGCAGCCGTTTCTGGTGATGCGTTACATGGAGGCCGGCAGTCTGGAGCAGCGGCTGAAGGACGGAACTCTTCCCGATATCCGGCAGATCGCCGCCTGGTTGAGGAACATCGTCGAAGGGCTTGATTTTGCGTTGCGGCAGGAGAAGATCGTCCACCACGATGTCAAGCCGGGGAACATTCTCATTTCGGCGGAGAACGAGGCGAAGCTGGGGGATTTCGACCTGGCCGATGTGCGGGACGAGGGCGATTCTCTCACCTTGTGCGACGGCTGGGGCAGTCCCGCCTACGTGAGTCCGGAGCGTCTGCTGTACGGCGGCGAGGACTACCGGGGGGATATTTTCAGCATGGGGGTGACGATTTACGAGCTCATGAGCGGCGGCGTGGCGCCATTCGGCATCACCGGAGAACCGCAGGAGCTGCTGGACCGGCGTTCGGAGGGCGTGGCGCGGACGCTGGCGGAACTCAATCCCGGGGTCACTCCGGAATTTTCCGCGCTCACCGGCAGGATGATGAGTTATGCTCCGGAGGATCGCCCGACCTACGCGGAGGTGATCGCGGGGTTGAAGCAGTGCAGCGGGGAAATTCCCTTGGAATGATTCCAGGGAGAGAACCAGAATGGAACGAAGAGTATGAAAATCGGCAGAAAGATATTTCCAGTTCTTATTGCATTCGGCGTCTTCAGTGTGTTTGCGGCGGGCTGGATCGTCGCCTTCGGCATGCCTGCGCTCTGCCGTCTGGTGGAGGCGATGCGGAATCCCGGATTGGAAATCGAACCGGAGGATACGGTTGCCGTTGCCGGCCTGGCCGGAATTCTGCTGCTGTTCGTCACGGCCGGAGTGCTGGTGATGCTGCTGATCCGGCTGATGCGTCCGGTGCGGGACGCCGCGAAGTTCGCCGATCAGCTCGCCGCCGGGGAGATGCCGCCGGTGCTGCCGGTGACCGGCTGTGGATGTGATGAGGTGAGCATGCTGGTGACCTCGCTGAATTTTCTGCGCGACCGTCAGCAGAACCTGCAGGGCAAACTCAAGCTGAGCCTCTCCCGGGAGGCGGAGGTGCGCCGGGAGATCGAGCGGCACGACTCTTTGCAGCTGCAGCTGTTGAACGGCATGCTTCCGGAGATGCGCCAGCCGCTCAGCTTGATCAAGGGGTTCTCGCTGGTGATCGCCCAGTTGCTGAATATGCCGCAGTCCGAGCAGAATCATAAGGAATTGATCTCGATGCTGATCGGAATCAACCGGCGGGTGGGCTCCCTCTCGCGTCAGGTCGAGCGGCTGATCGACATCTGTGCGCTGGGGCGGGAGCGCTCCAGTACGCTTCATCTGGAGGAGGTGGAGACGGCGGATTTCCTGCGTGAGATTTCCGAGCGGAACGCACTGTCGCTGCAGGCGCGCGAAGTGACGCTGGTCAATCGCTTTTCCGCCAGCGCTCCGGCGGCGATTCGGATTGACCGGGAACTGCTTTCGCAGTTGATGGCCATCTTGATTCGTGCCGTGGCCCGGGCTTCCGGCCCCGGGGAGACGGTGATGCTCTCCTGTTTCCGCGAGCGTCATATGGTGGTCCTGGAGGTGCGGGACAGTCGCCGGGCGCCCTGCCGTGAGGAACTGGCGCGCGAATTTGAGGAGTTCCGGAAGGAGGAGGAGACCGAATCCACGCCGCCTGAGCCGCGCAGTCTGAGTGTGCTCGCGCTCTGTTTTGTGCGCGACATCGCCGCCAAGGCGGGAATGCGTCTGGCGGTGCGCAGTACCGGCGAGTCCTGCTCCGTACTTCGTCTGGAGCTGGATGACAAGGACTGCCGGGTGGGCGAGTCCGGCGCGCGTGCCGACCAGTGGCGCAGCAGCCGGACCGGTCAGCTGGATCTGCCCGGTTCGGAAGAGGCGGCGGAGGGAGAACCCGCGCCGTTGCGGATTCTGCTGGGCGACGACAACGCCGACGAGGCGATGATCATCACCCGGCTGCTCGCGGCCGATTCGATCACGGTCGATGCGGTGGACTCGGCCGACGCGATGGTGAAAGCGGTCGAAAAGGTCGCCTATGATGGATTTGTCATGGTTGCGCCCTTCAAATCCTGCGCTCCCGCGGAGCTGGTCGAGCGTCTCCGGCAGGCGGCCGGGCGGCGGGAGCTGCCGGCGGTGGTGGTGGATAATCAGATTTCGGAGATGCTGTTCCGGCAGGTGCGGTCGCTCGACCGGGTCTGGGCGATGGCGATGCCGTTGAACTATGCGCTGCTGGCCCGGCTGCTGCGGCAGGCGGCGGGGCGCGGCAGGGCGAGGTAGGGGGGATGGACGCGGGGCAGACGGTGCGCTGCAACTGGCGGCAGAATCTGGCGGTCATCTGGATCTCGCAGTTTCTGTCGATGGCGTCGTTCAGCTCCGCCTATACCTTCATGCCGTTCTATTTTTCCAGCCTCGGGGTGCCGGATGAGGAGCTCAGCATGTATGTGGCGCTCTTCAACGTGGCCGGAAATCTCACCTTCTGCATTTTCGCGCCGATCTGGGGGATGGTGGCCGACGTGTACGGGCGGCGGATCATGCTGTTGCGGGCGAACTTCGGCGCGGCGGTGATGCTGCCGCTGATGGCGCTGGTGAATTCGCCGGAGTGGCTGATCCTGCTGCGACTGGGGATCGGCGCACTCACCGGGACGGTGGCGGCGGCACAGACGCTTCTCATCAGCACCACGCCGAAGGAGCACCGCTCTTTCGCGCTCGGCACGATTGCGTCGGCGCTGTTCGGCGGCATGATGGCGGGGCAGTTCCTCGGGGGGGATTATGTGATGCTCTTCGGGTTTCACTCCGCCTTTCTCGCCAGCGGAGGACTGCTGTTCGTGAGCGGTCTTCTGGTGCTTCTCGGGGTGCGCGAGAACTTTGAACGCCGCGAGAGCATGCGCGAGCATCTGGCCGGAATCCGCTGGCGTCTGCCCCGGTTCGGGCTGGTGTGGTATCTCTTGATTCTCTTTATCTTCATGGGGCTGGCGCGGGAGTTCGACAATCCGTTTCTGCCGATACTGGTGCGCGAAGTGATGCACGGCGCGCCGGAGGCGGTGAGTTGGAGCGGGCGGATCAGCGGCTTCTGTTCGCTGGCCGGAATCCTCTCCGGATTGCTGCTCGGCTACCTCGCCGACCGGATGTCGTTGATCCGGGTGGCGTCGGCGGTGATCGTCATCGCCGGCGTGATGCGGATTGTACAGAGTTTCAGCTCCGACGTGATTCAGCTGCTGGTGGAGCGTTCGCTGATGGTGCTGGCGGCGGGGGGGATCGAACCTCTGCTGCAGTCCTGGCTGGCGGGGGTGACGCCGGAGCGGGAACACGGCAGTTTCTTCGGCTGGGCGGCCTGTTTCAAGTCGGTCGGGTGGATGCTCGGGGCGCTCTCCGGCGGATGTACTGCAAGTCTGCTGGGCGGAGTGCGCGGCGTCTTTTTCGGGTCGGGAATCATGTTTCTTCTGCTGGTGCCGCTGATGCTCTTCACCAGCCGGCGGCTGCCGCCGCCGCGTTTCCGCCGGGCGGGGAGGTGAGATGGACGAACCGCGGGAAAATTGTGTCTCCAGACGTTCGGCGATCCTGTTTGCGGTGCTTGCACTCTGGGCGCTGGCGGCGCTGGTGCGCGGCTTCTGGCTGGCCGGACCGGCGTCCGGGCACTACATCCGGGAGGGGGAGAAACAGGCCCGCAGTTACGGCCGGATTCCGGCGCCGCGCGGCCGGATTCTCGACAGCCGCGGAGTGCCGCTGGCGTGGAGCGAGCGGTATTTTGACCTCTTCTGGCAGGGGCGGGCCGGGGAGGTGCCCGGCGAGGAGATACTGATTCAACTGCGTGCAATTGTGCCGGATGCGGCGGCGCCGTCGGCGGAATCCAACGGCCGTGAACTTCTGCGCCGGGGGCTTTCGCCCGACCAGATCCGACAGCTGGAGAGTCTGGTGAAGTCCGGGAACGGCTTCCGGATTGTGCCGCGGTGGGAGCGGATCACCGTCAGTTCCCGCTGGATTCGCCGCCGGGTCGGGGCCGTGGAGCTGCGCGAGGGGGAGCTGGTGGGGATTTCCGGGCTGGAGCTGGAGTTTGACGCACTGCTTCGCGGGCGGGCCGGGGAGTTCCGGGTTCTGCTCGACCGCTACCGCAACTGGATTCCGGAGAGCTGGGAGCTGCTCCGGCCGCCGGAGCCGGGGCGGGACATCAAGTTGAATTTCGAGGCGGAAATGCTGGAACGCCACGGGAGGGGGAACGAATGAGGAAATATCGCTCCGGTTCCTCCGGCATATTGGATGCCGGGACGGTGGTGCAGATTCTGGTCTTTCTGCTCGGCCTCTGGGGGGTGCTGACCATCGCAAGTTCGCAGTCCGCATCGCCGACTGCGCTGTTGATCGGCAAACAGCTCGGCGCGTTGGTGGGCGGGATGGCGGTGATGCTGGCGGCCGCGCGGATTCCGTTTGATTTCTACCGCCGGCAGATCTGGGTGCTGGCTCTGCTCTTCTTTCTGCCGCTCCTGATTCTGCCGCTGGCGGGGGTGCGGGTGAACGGCATGTGCGGCTGGTTCCGGATCGGTTCGTTCAGTCTCCAGCCGACGGAGCCGGCAAAGGGAATCTTTCTGCTCACACTCGTCGTGACCATGACGTCATTGCGGTCGGAGAATCTCCGCTTCTGGGGGGCGCTGGCGGTCGCGGGAATCTGGCTGGTGCCGATCTTTCTTCAACCGGATTTCGGAACGTCGGCGATCTATCTTGCCGGATTTGCCGCGGTCTATTTTCTCGCGGGGGGGCGGGTGCGCAATCTGTTGATTTTCTGCACCGGCGCGGC
>NZ_DBEXAY010000206.1:0-15357 GCF_048170485.1 Victivallis sp.
CAAGAAAGAGTTCTGGGGAACGAAAGGCGATATTTGATTTTAATCGGATACGGATGAGGTTTTTATGAAAGCAAACTGGACAATTTTCATGACGATGGGGCTCTGTGCCGCGGTGTCCGCAACGCAGATCGGGAATCCGGAGAAGTATACCTTCCGCGCTTCGGACAACGGCAGTGATGTGAAGGCGTTTGTCCCCGCGGTGGGAAAGGATCAGGTCCTCACCTGCAACTTCACTGATCAGTCGGACGCGGACAACTACATGTTTGTCGACTTCGGTAGTTTCCCGCTCGCCGAATACCTGCCGGGCGGCTATCTCGAGGTCGATTCCGAGATCGATAACCCGATTCTGCGCATGAGCCTCTGCGTGGCCGATCCGGCGCGCTTCTGGCCGACCCGGGTGGTGCTCAACGGCGAAATGCCGCTCAAGGCCGGGCGCAGTAAGGTCCGTTTCTACCTGGATGAACTGCCCGACAAGGCGAAGGACAATCCGAAATATCACCTCTTTCTCTTCCTGCACGACATGGGCGGAAAATCCCGGGGGAAGGCGACGCTCCGCGTGTTCAACACCCGGTTTGTGAAGAGCGCTCCGGGGTGGGAAAAGGAGAAGAGCGACGCCTACCGCGCGCAGTACAACTGGCGGAAGTTCCCGGAACTCGGGAAATATTACCGCGGCAAATACGACCGGCTCGTCCCCGCCGCGGCGGTGACCGGCAATCCTTTTGTCGAAACCATTTCGCTCAACGGTGAGTTCGACAAGAGCTACGTCGGAGATCTGACCTGGAACTACGGACGCTTGCTCAACGATACTCCCGCCCGCCCCGGTTCGCCTCTGGAGAGGGCGAAAAAGGTGCAGGTTCCGGAGCCGGAAACCCCCGATCAGCCCGGCGGCCACTACTGGTACAAACGCGATTTCGATCTGCGGAAACCGGCTTCCGGCCGGGTCTATCTGCAGATCAAAGATCTGGCGGATACGGCGGAGCTTTACATCAACGGCGAACGGGCCGGCACGCTCACCTGCGCCCGGCGCCGCAATGACTGGATCCTCACCAACAGCTCCCGGCAGACGCACCTCTGGGGAAAACCGGCGCGCGAGATGATGAAGTTCCAGCACTTTGAACGGTGCGGCATCGCGTTTCCCTTCAACGAGAAGGCGATTCCCGACGAGGATGTGCTTCTCCTGCCGATCCTGACCGGGAAATATCCGTGGAACTACGTCTACGATATCACCGATCTGGTGAAGGACGGCCGCAACACTCTGGCGGTCCGCCTCTACAACAATCCGGTGCGCGGCTACTGGATCTTCCGCAACGGGGAGGCGCGCCATCACAAGGGGGTGGCCGGAATTTTCGGCGACGTCAACCTCTATGTGGAACCGGCCTCGGCGTTTCTCGCCCTGAATCCGGTCGCCGCCGGGAAGGTGGCCGAAGACGGCACCGTGGTGCGGACCATCTCCGGCAAGGTGCGGCCCGGTACTGCGGCGGTCTCCGCGGACGGGCACGGCCTCCGGGTCGACGTAGTGCCGGACCGGGAGGGAAAATTCTCCATTCCGCTGACGCTGCCGGCAAACTTCGACCGCTACCGCTTCTCGGTAAACGCGAAGGACAAGGCGGGGCGGGTGTTTGACGCGCAGAATGTCGAATTCAACGGTTCGGTGATCGAGTTCCGCAACGACAAGCTCTTCGTCAACGGCGATCCCTTCCAGATTCGCGGCGTCAACGGCGACCTCGGCATCGAGTGGGAGAATGACCGGACCCAGACCCGCCGCCGCTGGCTGAACCGGCTGGCCTTCTTCAAGAATCTCGGCTTCAACGCTCTCCGTCTGGAGGGATGCACGGCCGAACAGATCGAGGACGCCCTGCAGGCCGGCATCATGGTCGTGCCGGTCTACGCCTCCGGCTCCTGCAACACCACCGAGGTGGCGCTGGGGAATCTGGACAAGCCGGATTTCCAGTTCATCACCGATCCGCACGAGGAGATGGCGCGTCAGCTGAATCACTGCCCGAACATCCTCTTCTGGAACTCTGGCAACGAGAACCACCCCACCGCCGGTTACAATGACAAGGTGCTGATGGACCGTTATCTTACCGTCGCCCGCGAGCGGCTGCGCGGCGCCGACCCCGACCGGCGTCCGGTCACCTACGCCAATCTGGACACCTTCGGCAACTTCTGGTTCTTCACCGCCGGGCAGGATGTGCTCGGGTACAACAGCTACCAGTTCATCCCGGAATTCAAGACGCTCGCCGCCAACATCTACCAGCGGACGAAAATGCCGATCGTCTTCTGCGAGTGGGGCTTTACGGAAAATCAGACCAAGGGAACCCGCTACCGCAACGAGAATGTGGAAAAGTGGGAAAAGGAGATGCGGGAGAAACTCTCCCTGATGCGGCAGTGCCCCGGCGTGGTCGGCGGTTTCCTCTTCCCGCACCACGGCGAACTTGAAGATGTCCGCGGTCGCGAGTTTCTGCAGGAGATCATGGCGCCGTTCAAGCTCACCTGCGAGAACGACTCGATCAAGTTCGAGAATCAGGATGTCGCGCCGCTGCGCAAGGTGAGTCTGCAGCTGGTCTCGCCCGACAACGTCATCAGTTCCGAGTGGGCCGATGAACTCAAACCGGGCCGTTCGATGCGGATCGCCTTCCCGGCGGACGCGAAGAAGATCGACGCTCTGCGGCTGGAGATCCGCTTCGAGACGCACCGCGGGCTGAACCACAGCTATACCAAGATGGTGAACCGGATTCCGGGCAACCGATAAGAGAAAGGATGAATCAATGAAACAGTTCTGCATTCTGTTGGCGTTCTGCGCCGTCGTCGGTGCGGCGGCCGGGGAGTTCTACCGGCTCGACCTGAACAAACTCGAACCCGGCACCGTGCTGGTGCAGACCGACGCCGCCGGGAAGATGCGCTCGCTCCGCCCGACCTGGGGCATGTGGCCGCGCACCCCGGATTCGGTCGGTGCGAAGGTGATCGAGCGCGACGGCGCAAAAGTGCTGGAAATTGAAAAGGGATTTCAGGTCAACTCCAGCGAATGGAATGCCGGTGTGAGCGATGCCCAGCAGAGTGTTGCCTACTGCCGCATCTCGTTCCTGCTGCCGGAACTCTCCGGCAAGGGGCTGGCGGGCACGCTCCGGCTGCAGCAGGTCAACAACCGCACCGCGGCGTTCATCGGCTTCGAGCCGAAAGGGGAGATGTTCGATGTGCTGATCAGCAACGGCGACGGCAACGGCAAGGTGGTCTGGCAGAAGATCGGCCGGGTCGAACCGAACAAATGGTTCACCGTCGACGTCAAGATGGATTTCAACAGCAAAACCTGCGACGTCGCGCTCAACGGCGGCGAATGGCAGACCGGGAAGAAGTTCCGTCACGCATCGAGCTGGGAAGGCACGATGTGGGCGCGGGGATTGACCGCGCGCGACTATCGGTACGACATCGAAGCGAATAAGATTCCGGTACTGGTCCGCGAGATCGTCTTCAGTTCCGACCCGATCGGCAAATAGGAGGCGAGGTTTCGATGAATCCGAATTCCGGTTCGCTTCGCCGCTTCCTGGAGGAGAGCCCGTTCCCGGACTATCTGGAGCGGTGCTGGAACGGGCGGTATTATCTGAATTTTCCGGTGGAATCCGGAAAATCCACCTACGATCCCGGCGGCGTGTGCGCTCATGTGCTCTACTATCTGGTCTACACCGAGGTGCTCGGAATCTCCCGGGTGCCGCGCGGAAGAGCGGCGCAGCTGGCGGAGTGGCTCGCCACGCAGGTGCGCGAGGACGGTTACTGCCTGACGGAAGATGGATTCACCGATCACCCCGCCTACGCCTCCACGCTCGGGGATGCCCTGGGTGCCGCTCTCTTTCATGCCGGGAAAATCGGGCTTGCGGGCGAGGCGAAGGAGCGTGTTCTCGCTGCGCTGACCCGTCTGGCGGAGCGCCATCCCCGGATTCGTTTCCCGGAGGGCGCGCAGGGCAAGACTCAGCAGCTCCGCTTCGAGCTGCGCATCTACTACTGGATGATGCTGCTTTCGGGGAATCCGGTCTGGAAAGAGCGGTTCGAACTGGCGCTGGCGCGCGGCATTCACCGCTACACCCATCCGGCCGCGGTGGATGGACCGCTGTTGCAGCCGAGCCTCAATCCGGACTGGACCTGGAACTACGTCTGCACCGGCGGCCTGACCGATCAGCACGCGACCAACACCCATACGCCCGCGTATTACTGCACGGAGCCGAACGGATTCATGTTCGTCTACCTGCATGCGCTCAAAAACAAGGTGTTTGGACGCCGATCCGACCTCGACTGGCTCTGCCGGAACTACATCGCCGGTCTGCTCCGCAATCTGGGCCGGGTGGGAAATCTCGCGAGCGATCTCGACGGTTACGGTATCCACCGCGCCTGGTTCGGACCGGCGCTGGTGGAAGGAATTCCGCTCGAATCGGCGGCGCTGGCCGACGAGCTGGCTCTGCCGGAGCTGGCGGCTTACTGCCGCTGGTATGCCGACCGGTACATGGAATTCGTCAAGCGGCGTCCGACCTATGCGGAAAGCGGTCTGCCGGAGGCACAGCCTTACGGGCATAAGATCGGCATCGAGGCGCAGTTTTCGCAACTGGCGGGGGCACGCTTCTACGGCTCGATCGCGCGGGCGCTGGCGGAGTTCGGCGAGGTGGATTCCCTCATTGCCGCGGAACCGCCCGCCTATGGTTCATACGCCTGGGAGGCGGGCTGGCTCCGGGTCAGCACGCCGGAGTACGAGACCTCGTTTGCCGGCCACACCTGTCTGCGGAACATTCCGGTGGTGCCCTGCTACGGGGATCCGAACCTCGGCACCCTGATCGGCGGAGCGCCGCTGGCGACGCTCTACTCCGGCAAAGAGCTGATGTATGCGGCGAGCTTTCCGGCCGCGTCGCTGTGGCACATCGAGGCGGAAGATCACAACGGCCGCCGATTCTTGAGCTGTTCGACTTCGCCGGAGGACGACACGTCGATGACGGTCCGGCGCGCTCCGGACGGCGCGGTGCTCGATTCGACCTCGTTCGACCCTTACGACCCGCCCTGCAATCTCTTCCTGGAGAAGGGGGGATTTCTCGAGATGAACTGGCAGCGGCGGGAGCGGGCGAACCGGTTCTGCTTCTACGTGCACAACCGCTATTTCGCGGACCATCTGGAGCTGGACTTCGGCATGAAGGGGATGGCGGGCCACTACTGGGATAAACTCTCCTTTGTTCTGCCGCTGCCGGATGCGGTGGCGGAGTACCGGGATTCCTCCGGTGCCTTCCTGCCGCTTGCCGGATTGGACCGTCTGCCGGAAGCGCTCCGCTGGCGGTGCGGCGGCCGCGTCTGCCTCATCGACCGGCTGGAACTGCAGGGTGCGGGGGAGGGGGCACAGCTTGCCGTGGCGGTGCGGAAACTCCCCGCCGACCCGGGGATGCCCGGCGGCGTGAACAGCTTCTCGCCCCATTCGACCAGCCAGGTGCGGTTTGAAATTGTTCCGTCGACGCAGGACCGGATCTGGCGGTTCCGCTGTCGTCTCACCTTCCTGCCTGCGGAGTGATTTTTTGCCCCGGCGGCCTTGTTTTGTGCCGCGAAATGTTAAAAAATCGCCGGGCGTGACGTCGCATGAGAAACTTTCTGCGACGACGGCCCGGCGGCAGTTCAACGCGAAATCCTGTGCGGCATCTCTGCCGGAGCCGCACGGGATTTCGCGTTTTCTCCGGGTTGGATTCTGAAAAATCCGGGAGTTTCCCGGGCGGTATCCGGAGGAAAATCTCCGGGTGAAAAGTGACAAATATTTAGATTTTTTTACCGTTGACTTTCGGCGTCTTTCATGGTATACTATTCTCATAAGAATTCCCGGAGGCACAGCGGGAATACAACCTCAACCGCGGAGTTGCAAGATGTGGATTTTTGCGAAACGGAACAGAAGACGTCATGATGGGAATGCTGTACGGAGTTACTGTTTTACTTTGATTGAATTGTTAATTGTAATTACGATCATCGCAATTCTGGCGGGACTGTTGCTCCCGGCGTTGAATTCCGCAAGGGAGCGGGGGAAGTCGGTCAGCTGCGTCAACAATCTGAGACAGATTGCATCGATTGCTGTACTCTATATGGACACCTATCAGGGCTGCCTGCCGTATCAGACCGCCGCCATCGCATGGGGAAGCCGGTTGTATGCGCATTACCGGGGGCGGGAACCTTCCACGAAGTTTCTGTTTACCGTGGGGTCACAATACGGACCTACGACGGCACTGCGGCCCCATGCGCCTTTCGGCTGTCCTTCCTCGATTCCGGATGAGTCAATCAATGCGCGTCTGGCGGTCAATTACACGATCAACATATTCATGCTGAGCAATTACGGAAAGGCCGTGCGGACCAGGCGCCCCGCTTCCCGCGGGCTGGTGATGGATGGGTACCGCGAATACACCGCGGAGGATACCGGTACAAATCCCAGCGCCGGAATTGATTACAACAGCGTTACCCGGATTGAGAATTTAAAGGCGTGGCGGCATCGGAAATGCATCAACGTCGCCTATTTCGATTCTCATGTGGAGCCGGTTCCCTATTTGAATCTGCCCACTGCCACGGGAAATCCCGCGGTCGACGCCCGGTTCTATTTCTGGGGGGACGGTGAAAACGGAAGAGTTCCGTAACCGAACACAGCAAAGGAAAGTGACCTTGACCATGAAACACTCTGTACTCGCACTCTGTCTGGTTTTTCTGGCGGGATTTGCCGCCGCGTCGGAACGCTGGTGGCAGTATTCTCCTGACCGTGGCTTTTGTTTTGAATCGCTCCCGGCGCAGATTGTCTTGTATGAACCGGGGTGGAACGCTTTGTATGCGAAGACGTTGAATCAGCAGAATCTCCTCGCCTGCACCGTCATTCCCGGGGAGGAGGGGGCGCTTCACTGCGAAATGCGTTTTCAGTCGCCGGAGCCGAGGAAGGTTCAGGAACTTGCGCTGGAATTTCAACTGCCGGTGAAAACTCCTTTTTTACTGCTGGACAAACTTAAGGTCGATCTGCCGCGCAATCTGAACGGGCAGAAATGGATCATTCTGGGCGGCTGGAAGGCGAAGGCATTGACCATTCCGCTGGCGAGCGGGGCGTCACTGATTCTGCGGGGAGATCTCGATGTCTGGTGCCAGGACAACCGCCGGTTCGGCGGCTCGCGGTTTCTGCTGCGGCTGCGTTTCTCCCCGAAAGCGGGGATGCTGGAGGCCGCGTCGTTGAAGTTTGAGGTGGAACGCAGGGGCGTCGTCTCTCTTCCGCAGGATCTCTCCCGGGTGATGAACCGGGGGTTGCGCGACGAGGTCGCCGGCGACGGGCTGGGCGGCTGGACCGATCAGGGGCCGGAAAATGACCTGCGTCAGCTTCCGGCGGGGCTGCTGCGTTTCGGCGGGGCGTCATTCCGGATCGTCGACGAAAAGAGCAATCGCGGGAAGGCGGCGATCGTGCTCGGGCGGGACGTTGCCCGTTCCTGTGAATTCCCGCTTCAGGGGCGGGGGAACTGGCTCTACTTTCTGCACGCGAGCGCCTGGGGGGCGAGGAATGCGGAAATCGGCGAGATCGACGTCACCTTTGCGGACGGCTCCGGACAGACTTTTTCCGTCATCCAGAACCGCGACGTCGGCAACTGGTGGATGCCCGCTCATTTCAAAAACGCAACCAATGTGTGGAGTGTGGAAAATCCTCAGTGTTATGTCGGTCTCTATCTGAGTCAGTTTTCGTTGAAGCGAAAGGATCCGGTCCGCATTCGCCTGCGTTCCGGAGTCGGCGCCTTCTGGATGATTCCGGCCATATCGCTCGGAGACTCCCGCATCCCGGTGGAGCAGTTTGACAAACCTGTCTATCTTGTGCCGGGGGAAGAGTGGGCGACGCTGGATTTCCCGGTGAGCATCCAAAAGGGATCTGCACTGGATTTCTCCGGTCAGCTCGATGCGCCGGCCGGAAAGTACGGGCCGGTGAGAATCTCTCCCGAAGGTCATTTCGTCTTTGCGCGGGCTCCGGAGCGGCGCATTCGCTTTTTCGGCGTCAATCTCAGCTACGGTGCCAACTTTCCCTCCCGGGCCAACGCGGAAAAACTGGCGGAGCGTCTGGCCGCGGTCGGGTACAACGTCGTCCGTTTTCACCATCAGGACGGCGGGCTGACCGGCACCGGCGACGGTACGTTCAACCGGGAAAATCTCGACCGGCTGGACTATTTTATCGCGGCTTTGAAAAAACGGGGCATCTATTTCATGACCGATCTGTACGTCTCCCGGGTGCGCCCCTGTCATGCGCCGCTGGCCAGGGTGTTTCCCGTGAAACGCTATTCGCCCGCGCTCTTCAAGGCGCTGATTCCGATTCTTCCGGAGGCGATGGAGGACTGGAAGCTCTTCTGCCGTCGCTGGCTCCTTCACGAGAACCCGTACACCGGGATGGTCTGGGGGAGGGATCCGGCTCTGATTCAGGTCTCGCTGGTCAATGAGGGCAATCTCGATTTCTTCTGGAACACCACGGCGGAGACGGAACGGCTCTACCGGGAAAGGTTTTCCCGCTGGATGGCGGAGCGTTACCCGGCGGAATCTGCGACGGCTTCCCGGTCGGAACCCCGTTTCCTGCAGTTTTTGAATGAGCTGCAGCGCAACGCTCTTCTGGAGCAGAAACGTTTTCTGCGCGAGGAGCTGAAGGTGGAGGTGCTCTGTACCGGAATCAACATGGAGAGTTCTCCGGCGCTGACGGCTCAGCGGAATCTGCTCGACGTCGTCGACGATCATCTCTATTTTGATCACCCGAGTTTTCCGGTATCGAACTGGAAACTGCCGGCCAGTTACCGTCAGTACTCGGCGCTCCGGCGGAAGGGGAACAATTTTCCGGCCGCGCTGTTCTCCTCGCGCATCTTCGGCAAGCCTTTCACGGTGACGGAGTTCAATTATTGCGCTCCCAACCGGTTCCGCTACGAGTCGGGGGCGCTCCTGGGGGCCTATGCCGCTCTGCAGGACTACGATGCGCTGATCCGTTTCGACTGGGCCAGCAGCGAACAGGCGGCGCTGCATCCTGCTCCGCTGTCCGCTTTTGCCGCTGCCAACGACCCGCTGGCGCAGTTTTCCGACCGTCTGGCCATGCTGCTCTTCCGGCGCGGCGATGTCCGTCCGGCCCGGGAGAAGGTAATTTGCGAGATTCCCGATGCGGCCGAAGGGAAGACTGCAACGGCAAAATATCCGCAATCCTTCCGGGAACTCGGTTTCATCGTTCAGGTCGGCAGCCGGGCGGGGGGAGCCGACCCGGCTGATGCGACGGAGTCCCCGTGGCGCGGCGAGCGGCCGCTGAGCAATGCTGCAGTGGAGACGCTTCGCCGCAGATTTTGCTCCGAAAACATTGCGCAGAGCGTGTCAGGGGAGCTGTATCTGGATGCCGCAAAAGGTGTTTTGAAAATATCCACCCCCCGGACTGCATCGATCACCTTGCCGGGCGGATCTGAAGTTGCCGGAACGCTCACGGTTCGCGAAGCGGACGTCCCCCAGACGATCGCTCTTTCGTCGCTGGATGGAAAGCTCCTTTCGGAAAGCGGCAGGATTCTGCTCTTTCACCTCACCGACACGCTGAATTTTCAGGCGAAGTTCAGCGATGCCAACCGGAACACGCTGTATCAATGGGGGAATTCGCAACTGCTTGTGCGGCGGGGACGGGCGGAGGTGTCGTTCCAACATCAGAATGCGGCGGAGATGGAGGTGTTCGCCCTGCATGCCGACGGTTCGGTTGCGAAGCAGATCCCCCGGCGCGTGGAAAACGGACGGCTGTTTTTCACGGTTGATACGGCGTTGGACGGCAAGGGGGTGCTTGCCTATCGGATTGCCCGTCGGGAATCGCGTTGATGAAATCCGCGGCGAACGCCGGAGCAGGTTGATTTTTGCCCGGAAATGCTCTATATTAATTTAACAAAAGAGTCCGGAATTTGATCGAATGTTCCGATTCCGGTCCGGGAATCCCGGGGGGGATCTCCTGGTTCTCCGCCGGAATTTTTGCCGGAACACGGGTTGCGGCCCGGCACCGGAACAGGTGGAATTTTTCAGTCGCAGGGATCGAAGATGCAATTGTCCTCCCTCAAAAGTCTGGCGTTCATTCCCAACAACGAACTTCCGCCCTTGCCGTTCTATGTGATCGACGTGGGCTCCAAGGTGTTGCAGGCCGGTGAGCGGGATGCCGGGAACGGTGCATTCAAGGATTTCATCGAGCTCATCTGGTGTGTGGAGGGGTGCGGCGAGATCCGGCTGTTCGAGCACTCCTTCCCCATCGCGCCCAACGATGTCTTCTACTATTTGCCGGGAGAGGATCACGAGCTCAGGGCGATCAGCGCCGGCTGGTCGATGTACTGGGTCTGTTTTCGCGGGGCGCTGGCCGAAAGTTTGTTTCTCTCCTATCGTTACGCCCGCTGTCAGCACGCTTCGGAGGAGTGCCCGGTTGCTCTTTTTACCGATATTTCGAACTGCATTTCGTCGCCGGAACCGGTGCAGCAGGGGCTTGCCTGCGGGTATCTCATGCAGATTCTGGCAAAGATGAACTCCTGGAAAACCCGTCAGCGTCACCCGGATCGGAAAATCGACCGGATTCTCGGTTTTGTCGCACACAACCTCTCCAATCCGGCGCTCGATATCGATCTGGTGGCGGATACGATGGGAATCCCCAAGTCAACGTTGCAGAAGATATTTGAAAACAAAGTCTCCTGTTCTCTCGGCAGCTACATCCGGAATGAACGGTTTCAAAAGGCGTTGATCCTGTTGAAAAACACCGATCTGCCGGTCAGCCGGATCGCCGCGGAGGTCGGCTACCGGGAACTCGCCTCTTTCTCCCGTCTGATCCGGCGCGGCACCGGGATGTCCCCTCTGCAGTTCCGGGCCGCCAGAGGATTGAACGCCGCTCCGCCCGGAATGCGGCGAAACCGGGCGGAGTGATTTTTTTCTCCGGCGGCCGGGTCGCTCAGACGCCCGGCAGTTCGCGGGTCAGCACCTCCAGCGGCGGAATGGTGTACGTTCTGCCTCCGATCCGGCACTGCTGCGGCTCGGTGAGGAAGTTGACGAAACACTGCAGAATCCGCCCGTCTGCGGCGCGCCAGCCTGACGACGCGATCGACGGGAAGATTTCCTGACGCTTCCGGTAGTGAAGTGTATAACTGCCGCACTCAACCGGGCAGGGAAACTCGGCCATCTCTCCGTGAAGCAGGAATTCCCGGTGGCGCCGCCGGGCCGCGTTCAGGTTGCGGATCAGCACCGGGAGCGGCTCCTGCGGCGGCGCGGGATGGTTCCAGTCCGAAGCGGCTCCCCAGTCGATCTCGCCGCTGTCGCGCAGCATGACGCTGAGCATCTCGCCGGAACAGAAGGCGCGGGCCAGCCGGAACTGCAGATTGTCCGGCGATTTGACGCAGTCGATCTTCTGTTCTGCGTCGCACTGGTTGCCGAAGAAGTTGTTCGCGTAGCGGTGGAACACGTACTGGAAACCCGGCACCGGCTGCCCGTAGTTGATGCCGAAGACGTCCCGCAAATCGTTGAAGGGGAGGGCGGCGACGTAGGGGCCCGCCGCGGCGCATTCGGTGCCGAGAAGCATCCGGCTCCCCGCGGCGTGGATCGTGTCGTTGAGCTCATCGAGAAACTCCCGCATGGCTTCGGTCTGCCACGCGCCCGGCACCGGCGGATGGTGGTGATCCTTCCGATAACAGAGGAAGGAGGCGCCGCCGAGATTCTGATCGAGAATCTGGAAGTAATCGACCCCCTCCTGCGCCAGAATCCGCACCTGTTCTTTGAAAATCTCCCGGCTTTTCCTCTCCGCGATGCAGAAGGTCTCGCTCTCCCGGATCATGTCGCAGATCGTGGCACGGCTCTCCCCTTTCGGACCGCGCGCCATGCAGGATTCCAGCTGTCGCGCCTCGTACTCCGCGCGCCCCGAATAATTGTTGATGCGGCTCTGCATCGTGAAGGAGGTGCCGGAACCGTAGACGCCGAGGAGATGCCCCGCCCCGTGCAGGAGGTCGCGCAGTTTCCGGAAGGATTCCGCCCCGCCGACCGGCGGCCAGTAGAAGGGCGGGTGCCAGGGGCCGTGCTGCTCCCAGCGCATCAGCAGCGCCATCACTTTGCTGTCGAACGCCTCGGCCAGCTCCTGCAGCCGGGGAAAGGCGTTTTCATACGGGAGAAACCGGTTGGGTTCCGGCGTGATGGTGCCGGTCCCCCGGACCGGATAGATCACTGTGACCGGAGACTCCTCCAGCCACTCCGGCAGGGGGAAGCGCCGGTTCATCGCCGGGTCGCGTTTCACCACGTTCTGCCGGTAGAAATCGCAGGCGGCCTGCCAGCCGGGCGGAACGGGCTGCAGAAGGAGATCGAAGGGCAGTTCACAGCAGCCGGAGCGGAGGAGTCCGCCGCACATTGTCTCGATCCTCAGCCCGAGGCGATCGTCGGCTTCGGGGGCGAACTCCAGCGCCTTGGTGGTGTGGCGGGGATCATCCGCGACGAAGCAGACGCCGCCTTCGTTCCGCCAGGCGGCGAGAAACTGCATCTGACAGAGCCCGGGATAGTAGCCGATGCCGAGGTTGTCGGGGAATTCGATGTGCTGTACTTTGCGGTTGCGTTTCTCCCGTTCGCTGACGATCACCCCTTCGCTGAAGGGATAGAAGAGTTCGTGATTGAGCGGGATTGCGATATGAGGCGCTTCGATGAAATCGGGCAGAAGGTCGGCCGGAATTCCGGAGAGCGCCGGGCGGAACCGGAAGGAGCCGTCCTCGCCGTTGCGGATTTTGAGAGTGAACAGCAGTCCCGGCACGGGGCGGCACTCCGACCAGCGCGCCTCGCCCGCCTCGAAGCGGAACGAGGAAAAGCAGGTGTCATCAAGTTCGAGGTAGTCCCCGTTTTGCCGCAGAAAGCGGAGCGAAAAGGCCCGTTCTGCCGGAGCGAGCAGCGAAAGATTGCGGTGTTCCAGCGCGAGAACGGCGCCGTTTTTCCCGGAGAGGACCAGCCGGCTCTCTCCGTTGTTCCAATGGATCTCATTCATAAGAAACCACTTTGCTGTTGATGTTTTTCATTTTCGCCTCCTCGGCTGAGTCGACGAAGGCGAAGGGGGTTCCTCCGCCCGGAAGCTGGAAGGTGTTGTCTTCGAAACGGATGTCGGCGATTCTGCTCAGCGAGACGGCGGGGCCGTGTGGCGCGTTGCGGCGGATGCGGTTGCCGATGATCTGCACGTCGGCGCAGTTCCATAGGGTGAGCGCCGGTTTCCCGGAAGTTTCCATCTCGTTGCCTTCGAGGCGGAGGTGGTGGATCGAGCTCGCCTCCATGTTCCCCTCCGCATACGGGGGGATGCAGCGGACATAGATTGCGCTCCCGCCGGTGTTGCGGAACCGGCAGTTCCGGACCACGCTGTTTCGGGCGCTGAAGTAGAGTTCCCAGGGGCAGAGCGCGGTGATCGACACGCCGGGACCGGTGATCGTGTCGAAGGTGGAATCCTCCACCCGCACACCGGGCGCCGTCAACTGTACACCGAGCCCCCGGATGTTGCGGTAGGTGCAGTTGACGATCGCGGAACCGCTGAAACAGCCGCCGAGCGGCTGGACGCGGTCCGGTCGGAGGACCTTCTTCTGCAGATACATGGTTTTCTGTTCGCGTTTCTGGTCCTCGGTGAGCGTCGGCTGGCGGAGCGTCTCTCTTGTGGCGATGCCGGGCGGGAGCGGCGTGGCGTATTCCGGGTGGCCGTTGCGGCGGACAATCCGCCGGACCGCCTTCACTTTGCCGGTGTTTCCGTCGAGAATCAGTACGCCGGAGGTGTTGCTCATGGTCCGCTCCGGCAGAGTGCGCAGGCCGTCCGGGGTGACGGCGGTGAGTGCGACGGTTGAGGCGGCGAGATTGATTCCGTCATCCTCCATCGATGAAAAGGTGCAGTGCTCCAGGTACGGACCGACCTTGCCGATGGCGGCGAACATCAACCCGTCGCCGTTGGTGGAGATGAGGCGCGCGGTTCCCGGCTCCGGTTCGACGCGGCAGTTTTGCAGGATCGGCGCGTAGCTCAGCAGATGCCAGGTCCAGGAGGGAGAGCTGTGAACGGTGATCGCGTCGAAATGGTCAAACTTCGACAAGATTGAACTGATCGCATTGGCGCACCGGGAGTCGTACCGGCCGGTGATGACCACCGGATTGCCGGGAGCGAGGCTGGTGCGCGCGGTTCCCGCGTGAAAACTGCCGAGCTCGATGCGGAACTTCCGCCCGCCGAGCGGTTCGACTTTGCCGAGTGGGAAGGTACCGGGCAGATAGGTCCGCGTCTCGGGCGAGAGCGGTGTGAGACGGCGGGAGGGGGCTTTGAGCAGGTTCGGGGCCAGCGGCGAGGGGAAGCCTTCGTTGATCTCCACCTCGAGCCGGGTCCGCTCCGCATTGGCGGCAACGATGCGCCCCTGCGTGAAGGGGGGCGTTTCGTAATCCAGCGTCAGGTTGCGGAGCGTCGTATGGTATCCCCCGAGAATCCGGATGCCGCAGAGGGCGGGATTCGTGAAGAGTAGCCGGGTCTGCCCCGCTTCACCCTCCAGCGTCAGGTGTTCGGGCGAGAGCAGCCGCAGGTGGGCCTGATTCAGTGTGTCGGCGTTCCAGGAGGAGAACCCGCCGGAGATGCGGTTCCGCCAGGCGCGGCGTTCCGGCGGGCGGCTCTCCGGTTCAATCCGGTAGGTTCCGGCGGGGAAGTGGAGTCGCACCGGCGATTTGGCGGCGGCGGCGGCCTCGAGTGCCCGGCGGATGGCCGGCCCGTCATCGCTTCTGCCGTCGCCCCGGGCGCCGAAATCGCGGACGGAGAGGCTTTGAGGCTTTGGCGCGTTTTCCAGCTCCTGCAGCAATTTCGCCTCTTCTTTGAAATATCCGGCAAGCATCTCCAGCTCCTCATGAGCGCTCCAGGCAAAGAGCAGGGATTCCGCCGTGCCGGCCTCGAGCCGGGCGGCGATGTACGCGATCAGCGAATCGAGGATTTCCAGCCGTTTCGCCACGGCGGCACTGCGGGGAGAACCGGCGGCTTTCAACCGGGAGAGCAGGCGGAGCCGTTCCGGCTTTTCCGCCAGTGCCGCTTTCCAGGCAGCTTCGGTCTCCTGCCGGAATTCCGCTTGCGGGAACGAGGCCAGACACTCCGGCGTGAAGTAGCCGGTCGAAGAAAAGGACGGTTTTTCCGCCGCGCACAGCGCCAGCGGGAGCGCCGTTAACAGGGCAAGTTTGAATCGCATTGCTCAGAACTCCTTGTTTCGTATGTTTCCATTCAGAACCGTTTCCCCCGGCAAAGCGGCTTTATCCCGCATGTTCAACACCGGAAGCGTCCGGCATGCCTCCTGTTCCTGCCTATTTTTTGGGTGCATCTTCTGCTCTCTCCTAAAAAATACAATATTA
>NZ_DBEXAY010000207.1:0-6910 GCF_048170485.1 Victivallis sp.
GAGAGGAAATTATGCTTCAACACGTTTTTCGTCACGCGACCGCCGCGGCGCTGGGAGCAGGCGCAATGCTCCTGTGCACCACGCTCGATGCGGCTTCTCTGCCGCAGGTCTCCTCGGTCGTGGTCAAAACCCGCGCACCGCAGAATGAACTCGTCGCAGTCTGGTACCGGGTGCCGAAAAATTACCACCCGCGCCAGCAGCAGATGTCCCGGGTGCTGGTCCTCTTCGGCGGACGCAACAGTTCCGGCAAAGGCATGGCCGCCGGCGGGCTCGGCTGGGGGAAGTGGGCCGACGAAAACAACGCCTTTCTCGTCTCCCCCGATTTTAAAAACGACAACTACTGGGAACCGGAAGAGTGGTCCGGCAAAGCTCTGTTCAACGCTTTGCAGAAGATCAAAAAGGATTACAACATCTGCACCGACAAGCTTCTCTTCTACGGATTCTCCGCCGGCAGTCAGTGTTCCAATTTGTTTCCCGCCTGGAGACCTCAGCTTGCCCGCGCATGGGTGTCGCACGCCTGCGGCGTATTCCATGAACCGACCGCCGGAATGCGTTCCGTCCCCGGCCTTGTCACCTGCGGCGACGCCGACGCCCAGCGCTATGTCATCAGTCGCAATTTCGTCGAAAAATACCGCAAAAAAGGATGCAACATCATCTGGAGATCCTTCCCCAACCATCCGCACGACGTCCCGCCGGACTCCCTCCGGCTCGCCCGTGAATTCCTGACATATTACCATAAAATTTATTCGTCAGATTTAACAGGGAGAGGCTCCCGGCGCGACACGCCGCCGGTATACCCCTACATCGGTGACGATCAGGAGGGAGTTTTCTATCCCGCCAACTCCCCCAAAGCGAAAAACATTTTACCGGAAGATCGTGTTCTGCTGCCCGCTCTCACCATCGCCCGGGCCTGGGGAGTGCCGGAATGATCCCCCGCTCCTTTCGTCTTCTGATCTTTCTTCTGCTCCTCGGCTCCGCGGCCTTCGGCGTCGCCGCCGCCACTCTGACTGTCGACGACGTCGAATTCGCCTACCGGCTGCCTGCCGGACCGCCGCAGGCAATCATGGTCCTTTTCGGCGGACGAAACTGGAAGGGTGACGACACGCTGAAACGCTTCCGCTTCGATGAGCTGGCCGATCGACACGGGCTGATCCTGCTCTCTCCCTCTTTCCGCGACCGCAATTACTGGGAACCGGAAAAGTGGTCCGGCCCCGCGCTCAAACGCGCCGTTGCCGAGCTGGAACGCCGCTGCCGTATGCCGTCGCGCCGACTGCTCCTCTACGGTTATTCCGCCGGAGGGCAATGCGCCAACCTCTTCTACGCCTGGATGCCGGAAAAGGTCGCCGCATGGGGTGCCCATGCCTGCGGCGTCTACTTTACCGGAAAGGTCAAAAATCCCGCCCCTGCCCTGGTCACCTGCGGCACCCTCGACGACGCCCGTTGGAGCATCAGCCGCACCTTCATTTCCAATTACCGTGAAAACGGCGGGAAACTGCTCTGGAAATACAGTCGCAACGGTCACGAACTCTCCCCGCAGACACTCGAACTTGCCCGCGCATGGTTCGACGCCCTGCTGACCGGGGGGAAAAATCAGTTCGTCGCCGATGACGACTCCCGCGAAGTCCTGCCGATCAGCCGGAAACATGAAATCGACCCGGAATATCGTAACGAAATTCCCAACCGGGACGTTCTTGATCTGTGGCTTAAATGATGGAATTCACATACGACGGCATGGTGCGGTGGGGATTCGGGTTTTACAACCCCAATCACGCCGCCGCCTTGTTCGCGGCCCTGCTCCCCTTCTTGTGGGCCGCCTGGGAACGATTTCCACGCCCCGCCTGCCGGATTCCGGTTGCGGCGGCCACTCTGCTCACCTTCGCCGCCCTTGCCCTCACCTTCTCCCGGACCGGGGCGGCGGTCGCGGTTCTCGAACTGGTTCTCTATTTCGGCTGTCGGAAGTATTCCGCCGTCTCCCTCCGCCGAGGCGGCATCCTGCTGATCGCGCTGTTTCTCGCCTTTCTCGCCGCCGGTGCTCTGGCCCGGTTCACGCTCGACCGCGCAGCAACCAACCGGCTCGCCATCTGGCAGGCGGGGGCCGCACTTTTCGCCGCCAATCCTCTCGGCGTCGGTCACGGTAATTCCGGCGCAATCGCCTCTGCCTTTCTGCTGCCTCCCCGGATCGTCTGCCGCACGCTGGTCAATTCGCATCTGACGTTGCTGGTTGAATACGGAATCTTCGCTGGGGTTCTCTGGCTCGGCACTCTCTTCTACGCCCTGCTCAACGGTTCCCGCCATCCGGCGGCACGCACGGCCCTCATCGGACTGGCGGCCTCCGCTTTTTCAAGTTCAATCTTCGATGGAGGAATCCTGTTTGATTTCCACGGAGCCGGCGGACTGTCACGTCTGAATCAATGTCTCTCCTGGGGACTGTTGTTTTTCTATCTCGGCCTGATTGTATTTCTCTCTCTCGGCCGGTTTCACCTCAGACGGGCGGCAATTGCCGCATCCGCCGCGTTGCTGCTGCCGGTGTCGCTGTTTCTGTTCTCCTCTCCTCAAACCCCGAAAGTGCTTGAGGGAGAATTTCTCCGTCTGCCCGGGACCTCGACTTCCCTGGCTCTTTACGACAACGCATTCACTCTGCGCGAATGCGCCACCCTTCTGCCAGAAGGCGGAATCCTGCCCATTCATTCCGCTGAACTTCGCGCCGACACACCGTTCCCCGCCAGCACCCGACTCATCCTCTTCGGTGAATGTGCCCATTTTTCCTCCCGCTATCCGCATGCGGAGGTTACGTTGGTCGCACCTCCGCCGCATTTCGTTCTGCCGGGAAATATCCAGCGGGTGCTTCTGACGCGTTATGCGGAAAACGACCTGCTCGAACTCCAGGCTCAAGCACGTGATATTCCCTGTGACTACGCTCTGTGATAGTTTAGATTCATGAGCGGGAACCATACCGAAGCGAAAAATTCCGGCTTCTGCGGGAGGCGGGCGGGGCGGAGGCGGATATTCGAGCTTCCGCAAGGGGTTGATGCTCGCGGGAGCTGGAGGGCCGGACGCCCTCCTGACCTCTTCGAATGGGAGAAGGCGGTGCCGGAGTGAAAATTTTCGGCGTCTGCGGAACGCGGTCGGGGCGGAGGCGGATATTCGAGCTTCCGCAAGGGGTTGATGCTCGCGGGAGCTGGAGGGCCGGGCGCCCTCCAGACCTCCCCGCCCGTGAGAAGTCGGATGTCGGTTGATACGAATCCGCACGCGGCCCTCGCGGGCCTTACTTGTCGGGCTTCGCCCGCCAACTCCTCAATCGCCGGAGCGGCTCCGCTCGACTCCGTTCGACTGCGTCGCAATCGCTCCTTGCTGCTTTGCGAAACGCAAAGCAGTTCTCTCACATGCGCTCGCGGCGCTGACCGCGCTTAATGGGGCGCGGTCAAAGCCGTAGAGATATGCTTCGCGGCGCTGACCGCGCTTGGGCCCGTAAGAAGACCGGGGTACGGTGGAAATTCCCCTCGCGGCGCTGAACGCTCTGATTTGTGTACAAAAAACCTAAAAATTTATCAAAAAAAAATCCGGCCCCTTCCCTCGGAAGAAGCCGGAATTTTCGTACCGGACAAGCCTTACTTGGCCTCGGCAACCGCCACCGCGACGGCGACCGAAGCGCCGACCATCGGGTTGTTGCCCATACCAATCAGACCCATCATTTCGACGTGCGCCGGAACACTCGACGAACCCGCAAACTGCGCGTCGCCGTGCATACGGCCCATCGTGTCAGTCATGCCGTAGCTCGCCGGACCGGCAGCCATGTTGTCCGGATGCAGCGTGCGGCCGGTGCCGCCGCCGGAGGCCACGCTGAAGTATTTGCGGCCGTGCTCGATCGCCCACTTCTTGTAGGTGCCGGCAACCGGATGCTGGAAGCGGGTCGGGTTGGTCGAGTTCCCGGTGATGGAGACATCCACACCTTCCTTGATCATGATCGCCACGCCTTCGGAAACATCATCCGCACCGTAGCACTTCACCGCCGCCTTCGGGCCCTGCGAGAACGCCTTCTCGCTCACAACCTTCAGCTCGCCGGTGGCGTAGTCGTATTCGGTTTCCACGTGGGTGAAGCCGTTGATCCGGCTGATGATGTAGGCCGCGTCCTTGCCGAGGCCGTTCAGGATAACCCGGAGCGGCTCCTTGCGGACCTTGTTCGCGGTCTTGGCGATGCCGATCGCACCTTCGGCGGCCGCGAACGACTCGTGACCGGCGAGGAAGCAGAAGCAGCGGGTCTCTTCCCGCAGCAGCATCGCAGCGAGGTTGCCGTGGCCGAGACCGACCTTGCGGGAATCCGCCACCGAACCCGGAATGCAGAACGCCTGCAGACCGATGCCGATGTTCTCCGCCGCTTCGGCAGCGTTCTTCGAACCCTTCTTCAGCGCGATCGCCGCACCGAGGGTGTAAGCCCAGACCGCGTTCTCAAACGCGATCGGCTGCACGCCGCGGACGATCTCTTCCACATTGATTCCCTTGGCAAGGCAGAGGTCGCGGGCCGCTTCGAGCGACTCAATGCCGTACTCTTTCAGCGCCTTTTCGATCTGTTTGATCCGGCGTTCATATCCTTCAAACTGTACGCTCATGGTGTGAACTCCTTATTCCTTGCGCGGGTCGATTTTCTTGACGGCCTCGTCGAAGCGGCCGTAGCTCTTGACGTTGTCGGCAAAGGCCTTCGCAGGTTCCACGCCCTTGCGGATCGCCTCCATCATCTTGCCGAGATGGACGAACTTGTAACCGATGATCTCGCTGTTCTCATCGAGGCCGATTTCCAGAACATAGCCTTCGGCCATTTCGAGATAGCGCGGTCCCTTCTCCAGCGTCGAGAACATCGTACCGACCTGGGAACGCAGCCCCTTGCCGAGGTCCTCAAGGCCGGCGCCGATCGGCAGCCCGCCCTCGCTGAACGCAGTCTGGCTGCGACCGTAGACGATCTGCTTGAAAAGTTCACGCATCGCGACGTTGATCGCATCGCAGACAAGGTCGGAATTCAACGCTTCGAGAATGGTTTTGCCGGGGAGAATTTCCGCCGCCATCGCCGCCGAGTGGGTCATGCCGGAGCAGCCGAGCGTCTCGACCAACGCCTCCTGAATCACGCCATCCTTGACGTTGAGCGTCAGTTTGCAGGCGCCCTGCTGGGGAGCGCACCAGCCCACGCCGTGGGTCAGACCGGAGATATCGGTGATCTGTTTGGATTTAACCCATTTCCCCTCTTCCGGAATCGGGGCCGGACCATGCTTGGCGCCTTTGGCGACGCGGCACATCTGCTCCACTTCGTGCGAGCACTGATACGGACAACTCATGTTGGTTCTCCTGGTTGGTTGTTTCTTGAATGCAGCAATCTGCCTGTAAGATTGATAATATACACCATTTTTCCAAAAATTCACGCGATTTCCGTCAAATTCTCCAATCAACCGGCGGAGGGAGTTCCCGCTTTGCATTTTCTCCCACCGGGAGATATATTAGAGGCGGCTGTTGCGGAAAATCCCGACGCCGGAACGAAGGAGTGAATATGAGAGGAAAAATGCTGCTGTTTCTGGCCGGAATTCTCTTCGCGGCCGCCGTTTGCGCCGATGATGTCGAGGGCGTTCCCGTCAAGGGGAAAAATGGAGAAGTCGAAGCGATCCGCTTCGATTTTCAGAAAACCGCACTCGACGACGACGGGTATCCCGCCGGCTGGACCTACAAGGGGAAATTCCGCACCCCCGACGTGCGTTACGCCATCGAAAAGGATTCCGAACTCGGTCACCCGGTGCTGGTCATCCGCTCCCCGAAGGCGACCGGCGTCATCATGGCGGACATCTCCGGAATCGACCTTGCAAAATACCCGATCATGCGCTGGCGCTGGAAAGCGGTCCAGCTCCCGGCAGGCGCCGACGCCCGGGTGAAAGCCAAAGACGATCAGGGCATCGCCATCTACGTCGGCTACGGGCGCTTCCGGCAGACCAGCTGCTCCTACACCTGGGAGACGGTCACGCCGAAGAATCTGACCGGCAAAGCGGTCTACAACGGGCTGGTCACCGTCCACTGGCGCTCGCTCCGCAACCAGGAGGACAAGCTCAACACCTGGTACACCGAGGAGGTCAACCTCTATCAGGATCTGAAAGAAAAACTCGGGAAGGTTCCGGACGGGCTCGCGCTGAGCATCTCCTCCAACAGCCAGTACACCGGCACCGACGCGGAAGCGATGATCGACTACATCGAGTTCCGCCGGGCGAAATAGAAGGCGGTCCCGCCGTCATCGACAGGGAAAATATTCGTAACGGATGCGGTCGCCGGGAAATCCGGCAGCCGGTTCCCGGCCGCACCCCCGGAAACCGGCCCGCTCATACATCCGTTGTGCCGGAAGCAGCGGCGCACTGGTGACGACGAAAATTTTCCGGGGCCGCGCAACGGAGATCCGACGGAGCGCCTCCCGCATCTGCCGTGTTCCGAATCCCCTCCCCTTCCAGTCGGGACGAATGCAGTTGTGGCCGATTTCAACCGACTCCGGGAAACGGCGCGGGTCCCAGCTGACGAATCCGCTCGGCGAACTGTCCAGCACGGAAAAGAAGCCGCAGAAATCGGCGTTTTCCGGGTGGTCAAAGAAGAACGCGTCGAACTCCCGCCAGCTTCCGCCATACGCCTTTTCCCAGCGGGGATCAAAGGAGCAGGCCTTCCTCAGCAGCGCGACGAGCGTGCCGCGCGGAAACAGTGTGATCTTCTGAAAGCTCCACTTCATAAAATCCTCCTCTCAGTCTGGTGTTGCACTATCCCCTGTTCCTCCCCGTCTGTCAGGTCTCACCACATACTCCACGTTTTCCTCCTCTGCCTTTTATTCTGCAGAAACGGTTCTCTCTTAAATTGTATACATACAATTATTTTTTAACTAATTGCATACATACCATTG
>NZ_DBEXAY010000208.1:0-9637 GCF_048170485.1 Victivallis sp.
TCCACTCCTGCGAAATCGGTCCGGTGACGATCAGCCGGGTATCTTTTTTCTCCTTGAGCCAGCCGGCCTGGCTGCCGGTGGTGCCTTCGGAGCCGTTCTTGTAGACCATTCCAAGCCCCTTGTCTCCCTGCAGATCGATGCGGAAGACATTCCGGACCGCGGCGGCGGAGACGGAGGAGGCCGCAGCGGCGGCCAGAAGTGTGAGAAGAAGTCGGTTCATGTGGTGTTCCTTTCGTGTGTTTCGATTACTGGTTCAGCATCAGTTCGGCCCGCTCCACCTGGACGGTTCCGGTGGTGTGCGCGCCGAGGCCGATGCGCAGAGCAAGGTAGTTCGCCCGCGGCGGAATCTTGAAGTCGAAGGTGCGCAACTGCCGTGCCCCATCCCCTTCCAGATCCTGTTTGCGGGTGGTTTCCGCATAGTGGAGGTTGCCGCCGTTGTAGTTGACCGCGAGCAGGAGACCGTGACGGCCGCGGCCCGGTTGCGCCGCTTTGACGTCGCGGTAGCGTAAGACGACCTGCAGCGTGCCGCTGCGGTACTTCCCCGGTGGAATCGGAATCTGCTGCTGAATCACGCTTTCCGCCACTTTGTCCGGCCGGTGGTTGGTGATGACAACCCCGTTTTTCCCGTCGGCGGTAACCGTCATGCCCGGCGTAATGCTGTAGCACCACCAGGCGGGATCGCCGTACGAGGCGTCGGAGAAATCGGTGTTGTGAAGCTTCTGCTCCCGCGGAATCCGGATGAGGTGGTAGTGGAGACGCTTGCGGAACGAGAGCCCCGGGCGGCTGCCGAGGGACTCTTTTTCCTTCTCCCCCGGCCGGTCGATTTCAAGGTCGATGCCGTAGAATTCCGAATCCGGCAGTTCATCGAGCGGAATTTCAAGGGTCATCCGGTACCCGGTCGCGGTGCGTTCGACTTTGCGCGCGGCGCGGGTCGTCTCCCGGCGGACGGCGATGGTTTCCACTCCGGTGGAGGAGGGCAGGGCCGCGAACACATACTGGTGCGGCTTGACGTCGTCGATGGAGAGATTGCGCAGCGGTTCCGGATCGAGGAACACTTCGACGGCGGAACCGTTCCAGAGATTTTTCCCGTCGGCGGCCTTGAGATTGGAATCTTTCACTTCGAGCTGAATTTTCAGCATTCCGTTTGAGACGGAGAGCGCGGCGCGGGTCCCTCTGCGGAGCGTCACCGTGGCAGGCAGGGTGTAGCCGGGCGTCTCCGGGACCATCTTCACGCCCGCCGGAATTTTTCCGGAGAAGGGCAGGGCGGCCACGGTGTGGCCGACGTCGTTGCGGAACGAGAGGTGGAGCGGCATCCCGCCAAGCACGCACTCCATTTCGCCGGGGAGGCCGGAGAGGTTCTTCGCGTCGAGCAGGAGCAGGTCGCCGAACCGCCGTCCGTGGAACTCCACCGGATTTTCCAGTTCGAACCGGGAGCCGGTCAGCGCCTTCCGGACCGCGTCCGGAGTTCCGGCAAGGTAGTACGGCTCGAAGCCGAGATGATACTTCCCGGCGGCGGTCCGGTCGTTGCCGTAGAGGTCGAGAATTTTCACCCCGTCGGCGCGCCCCGGAATCCAGGTGCTGCCGCTCGGGCGGAAGTCGTAGAGGAACCCCAGCGCCCGCTTGCCGTCGCGGGAGAGGAAGAGCGCGGAGCGAATCTGCGGATTGAGTTCGACCTTCTCAAGTTTCTCCATCCCTTCGAGCAGGGCCGAGAGCGCGTTCTGCGCCGCCGCCACCTCGTTGAAACTGATCAGGTTGACGGTGTTCCCGGTGCGGTGGAAGTAACTGGAGGGATCCGGCGAGGCCGCCGCCGTGACGCCGTGATAGAGCCCGTCGAGGAAGTGGCGCTGAATGTCGTTCGCCCCGTAGCGGCTGAACTCCCGGCCGTGGTTGATCTGGCGGAAGCGGGCGGCGGGCAGATAGTAGCATTCGGTGTTCCAGAGGGGGCGGGGCCGGGCGAGTTTGCTCCGGATGTTTTTGACGCACTGGCCGTAGAGGCCGCGGATGCCGTTGAGGTAGTCCAGCCCGCTCGCGTAGGGGTGGAAGGCGATGCCGTCGAGGCTGTCCACGTAATTCGGATCCGCCTCATTGAGCTGTTCGCACCACTTGACCACGTTGATGCCGAAGTCGCCGGTGACGCCGTTGCCGAGAATCACCGCGCCAGGATACTCTTTCTTGACGGTCCGGTTGGTGTACTTGAGGTAGTCGATGTAGTTCTTTGCGGGCATGCCGAAGATGCCCGGCTCATTGGAGACCTCCCAGATCCGCACCTGCTTCCCCCAGTGATCGAGGACGAAATCGAGGTAGCGGCCGTAGACCTCCAGCGGCGGCAGTACCGAGCCCTTGGCCGGATCACTGCTCTGATGGTACCAGCGGAAGAGGTATTCGGGCAGGTTGCTGTTGCCGCGCTTGAGCCGCTGCTCCAGCCCTTTGCGTCCGCCGTGGATGATGAAGTTCCCGACCAGACAGAAGATCGGTTCATAGTTGTAACGGGCGATCTCCTCCATCGGGAGGTCCATGATGCCGGCGGTGAATTTCCCCTCCTCCGGCTCGATCTGCCGCCAGTGGCCCCAGATGCGGAGCATCTGAACCCCCGCCTGCCGGAAGAGCCGGTAGGCACGTTCCATGCCGGCGAAGGGGAGGATGTAGTTGTTGACGCACTCCTTCCCCGAGCGGCCGTAGGGGCAGAGGCTGGGATCGTTGGCGCCGAGTCCCCAGCCGGGCGAACCCCACGGATGGCGGATGACCGGGTGGAGCACGACGAACGTGGAGTTGACGCCGCGGAGCGTTTTTCCCGGAATCTCCAGACCGGTGAGGAAGGAGCCGTATTCTCCCGCCTTGAGTTCCACGCTTCCTTCGAAGGTTCCGTCGGCGTCCGCTTTCAGGGTGACCGGGAGCGCCGCGAACGGGGAGTTGTCATATTCGCGCTTGAGCCGGAGCGTTCCGGCGAGCTCCTTCCGGTCGGAGCGGAGCCGGGCGCGGACGGTCAGTTTGACCGGGTCGCCGGGGGCGTAGATCTGGTCGGTGCGGTCGGGGATGACGGCGTATTCCTCCGGCTCCTGTGCCGGTTTGCCGTCGACCCAGGCGAAACGGAAGTTGTCGAGGTAGAGGGCGTTGCCGGTGCCGCCGTCCGGAATGCCGTTCGGCAGAACCCAGATGTGATAATAGTTGGTGTAGGCTTTGACCTTGAACCGTTTGGAGAAGCGTTTCCATTCGGTGCCGGGGTGGAAGCTGAAGCCGGTCAGCATGGGGTAGTAGCTGTCGCGACTGAGATCGGGGAAGGTGCGGAAGTCGATGTAGAAGCTTTTCTTCGGCTGCATGACGCCGGATTCATCCGGACCGATTTTCGCATCGAAGGAGATCTCCACTTCGCCGTCGCGTGTGAGCAGAAAGTCGGCGAGTTCGAGCTGGTAGTTGGAAACGCCGGTGTAGCCGGGAATCATCAGACAGCGGCCGGGGTTGCCGCCGGAAACGGTCCGGGCGAAGTAGACCTTTTCCGGATTGGCGTGCACGGCGGAGATCGCCGCCCGGTTGATGTCGAGCCGGTAGGCGGGAACGCCGGCGCCGGTCAGCCCCAGCTCCATGGCTCCATTGAGGTTGATCGGTTCCCCGGCGAACAGCAGTGCGACGGTTGACGACAGGATGGCACAGGCGATGACTTTTCTCATGAGCGGACTCCTTTCGGCAACTAATTATACCCGGTTTTCCTCCGGATACAACATGGTTCGGGAAAAAAGTCCAAAAAAGTCCGTTTTTATTGTTATGGTTTTGAAAAAATCGATAACCAAAAACATTTCCCGCCGGAAAAAGCTCAGCATCCCGAGCCGCCGCGATAGACGAATTCGCCGCCGATCAGAGTGAAGAGAATTCCGGAGGCGGGCGCGTGCGGGTGGAGGAAGTCCGCCTGCCCGTCGATCGTCTCCGGATCGAATGCGGAAAGGTCGGCCGGTTTCCCCGGCGCAATCACCCCCGCGTCGGCGAGGCGGAAGATTCCGGCCGGCAGGCCGGTCACCTGCCGCACCGCCGCTTCGATCGAACTGGACGCATCGAGCCGGAGCCGCAGGAAGTGCGGCAGCGAACCGAAGGCGCGCGGATGGCAGCTCCCGAGCGAACCATCCGCCGGGCGGGCGTTCTCGTCGCTGCCGCAGGCGCAGTAGTCGAGCGCGATGATCCGCCGGAGATTCTCTTCGGACATGCCGCGGAATCCGGCGGTGGTGCCCGCCGCGTCGGCGGCGAGCAGACGGACGGCGACGGCCGCCGGAGGCAGTTTGCAGCGTGCCGCAATCCGGTCGAAGGTTTCGCCGCAGAACTCCGCCATGCCGGGCGCGGAGGTCCCCACCAGACGGACCGTCGGCCACGAATCGGCGGGGCGCGCCTCGGCAAGTTCGTGTTCCAGCGTTTCGGCGGTGGCCGGGTCGGCGAGGCGGCGTTCGATCGTCTCGTCGTCGAGATCCTCCCATTCGCCCGGCAGGATGGTGCTGAGCTGGGTCATCGATTCGGTGTAGGGGTAGCGGTCGACGGTGAGCTCCATCCCGCCGGCGCGCGCCTCTTCGAGCAGTGCGATGGCGCGGTCGAGCTTGTGCCAGTTCGCCCGCCCGGCGGTCTTGAAGTGGCTGATGTGCACCCGCCGCAGTCCGGCGCTCCGGGCAAGTTCGATGGTCTCCTCCAGCGATTCCAGAAGTTCGCGCCCCTCACTGCGCAGATGGGTGGCGTAGAGGCTTCCCGCGCGGGCGAGGAGCTTCATCAGAAACAGCAGTTCATCGCGGTCGGCGAATTTGCCCGGCACGTAGAGCAGTCCGGTGGAAAGGCCGGAGGCGCCCTGCTGCAGCGCGGTTTCGAGCAGCTCCTTCATGCGATCGAATTCGGTTCCGGAAAGCGTCTTCTTTTCGTAGCCGGCGACGGCGGCGCGCAGGGTGTTGTGGCCGCAGAGGGCGTGCATCCGGAGCCGCACATTCCGCGCGTTCAGCGCCTTCTGCCAGCCAGCGAAATCCTCCCAGTCCAGTTCGACGCCGTAGTTGCGGTAGAGTTCGGTCAGGTGGTCGCGGTTGTCGCCGGTGAGCGGAAAGGCGGAGAGGCCGCAGTTGCCGACGATTTCGCCGGTCACCCCCTGCGAAATCCGCCCGAATCCCTCCGGCGAGGCGAGGATCGAGAGGTCGGAGTGGCCGTGCGCGTCGAGAAATCCCGGCGCGAGAATCCGGCCGCCGAGATCGTGATGCTCCTCCGCCGCCGCGGAACCGAGAATCTCCGGCTCGACCGCCTGGACAAGCCCCCCCCGGACCAGCACTGCCGCGCGCCGCAACGGTGCGCCGGTGCCGTCCGCCAGCCAGAGGTTGCGGAAGAGTTTACTTGAGCAGTTCATAGACACGGAAGAACTCCGATCCGCTCCACGCCTGAGCCGGACAACCGCCCTCGCGGTGGGGCGCGTCGCCGTCGGCGACCTCGGGCAGTTCCCCGGGGACGCCGCATTCAAAATATTCCGCCGCGGAGAGCAGCAGCGCCAGCGCCCGTTTCCGGGCCCGCCGCCCGCCGGTCAGCGCGAGCGCTTCGCAGTAGGCCGGGAAGGGCCAGCACCAGACCGTGCCGTTGTGGTAGGCCACCTTCCGTTCGGTGTCCTCCGGGCCGCAGTAGCGCCCGCGGTAGGGATGGGCCGGGTCGTTGAGCAGCCGCCCGTCCCGCTCAATCGGCAGCAGGTAGTGTACCGGCCGGTCGGCGAGACTGCGGATGCCGCCGGGCACCAGCAGTTCTTCGCAGGCGGCGAGGATGCGCCGCTGTCTGGCCCGGTCGGAGACCGCGCCGAGCGTGACCGCGAGAAGCTGATTGGGGCGGATGTGGTCGTCGGGAACCGCTTCTGCGGCGGGGACCCCCGGCCGCGCATGGAGGCAGTCCGAACAGTTGCCGTTTTCGGTGCGGAAGAAGAGCGTCTCGATGCTCCGGCGGACCTGTTCGGCGAGGCGGCGGAACTCCGGCTCCTCCCGCCCGAGAAACTCCAGCGCGGCGTACCAGAGCGCCTGAATTTCAATCGGATACCCTTCGCGCGGAGTCCCGGCGGGGAAGTTCGTATCCATCCAGGTGAAGTGCGACGGGCTGAAGATGAGGCCGCTCTCCCGGTCCATCCGGATGCCGTTCGGCGTGCCGTCCTGGTAGTGACGGGCGATCGAGCGGAGCACCTCCCGGAGCGTACGCCCGCCGCAGTCGGCGTCGAGCAGCGCGGCGGAACCGGCGGCGTCGACGAAATCCCGCGCGGCGACGACAAGATAGAGCGGCGCGTCGCTGGTGTCGCGGTTGGCGTCGTCCAGCCCGCGGATCATGTTCGGAATCGTTCCGTTCCGTTCGAAACAGGCGAACTGACGGATGATCGCTTCGCATTCGGTGCGGAATCCCCCGGCGACGAGGCCGCGCAGTGCGATCAGCGTGTCGCGCCCCCAGTCGAGAAACCACGGATAGCCCGCGATCACCGTGCTGAATTCATCGCGTTTGACCACGAACCGGCGCATGGCCGGCTCGAAGAGCTGGCGGGGCGGAACCGCTTCCGGCCACCGGCCTTCCTCCGGCCAGGTGCAGGGTTCTCCCTCCGGAGTTCCGGCGGGAACCGCTTCGGCGAAGAGACGGGCGCTTTCGCCGCCGCACAGCGGAATTTCGAAGTAGCCGGGGCTGAAGAGGTCGGTCTTGTCCTCCAGCCCGTAATAGCGCTCCGCCGGCAGATCGACGAGGTAGTACCACTCCGGCTGGGAGTGGAAGACGCCCCCTTCCGCACGGAGCCGCAGGGAGCGTTCCGCCGGGGTGAAGTCGAAGCCGTTCTCCAGCGGCCGGACCGCCGCCGGGAAGCGGTGTTCCGGGCCGGTGAACGCCTTGGTGACCTGATGGTTGATCCGGTCCTCGAGGTCGGGGCGCAGGATGATCGTCACCGGGGTCGCGTCGTCAAGTTCCCCCGGCCGTCCGCCGGAGTTGGACCGGCGGAACCGGAACTCCACCGCATCGCGGTCGAGCGCCATGGCGAACTCGATCTCCAGATCGGCCCGGCACCCCTGACCTGCGGGGAGACGGAAGTGCCAGCGCGCCCGGTTGTCCGGGCCGGCCTGGAAGGCGGCCAGCGAATCGAGATCGATCGCCTGCGAATAGCCGTTGATCGCCAGCCACGCCCGGCAGCGGGTGAACATCACATGCCGGTCGACCGGGTAGGAGGGGTTGATGTTGGCCGCGAGGATCGCTTCGTACTTGCTCTCGAGCCGGTCCCAGGCGGCGGAGAAGAGACTGACGCCGCCGCGGGAGTTCGCCCCGAACGCGTACCGGTTGCCGAGCTCATGCTCGACCCGTTCGCCGCCGAGGTGGATGCGGACCTTGCGGGGGTCCGGAAGCTGGAGAAGCTCTCCGCCGGTGCGGCGGATTGTACCGTCGGCGTCGAAACAGGTCATGTGAAGTTTCAGCAGCCGCGCTTTTTCCGCGCTGTTCTCCGGCAGCGGCAGCAGGACGATCTCCCGCCCGTCCGCCGCCTTGAGGCTGGTGCCGAAGGCGATGGTGCGGTTTTCAAAATGGATTTCCAGCCGGAAGCGGCCGCGGCTCTCCGCCAGCAGAATATCCCCCGGCGGGAGCATGACCCGGCGGCGCGGATCGAACGCTTCGCGCCAGTGGGTGAGCGGCGGCGGCTCCATCCCGGTGGCGGTGGCGGTGAATTTCTCCGGATCGGCCAGCATCGCTTCGCCGGGGGCGGGGATGGCGCCGGCGGTGAGGCCGCCGAGTTTGACCAGAATCCGCCGGGCCATCGCGTCGGCACGCTGACGCCGGACCCGTTCCGGTTCCCGGTTGACGGCCGGGGCGGGAATCCGGTAGTCGTCGAAGGCGATGCAGAGCGCTTCGCCCGGCTCCAGCGGCAGGGAGAGTTCGCCGAATTCGTGGCGGAAATTCACCCTGCGGTCGGAAAGAAGATCGCGGCCGGCGCCGTCCGGACAGCGCTCCGACGGCCAGTGCACCTCCGACGGGTGGTCGCAGTCGAGGTTGAGCAGCACCAGCAGTGTCTCGCCGCTCTCCGCACGGCGGCAGGCGGCCAGCACGTTGCCCGGACCGGTCTGAATGAGTTCGATCCGGGAGCCCGGCTGGAAGGCGGGGTGGTCGGCGAGCAGGGTGTTGTAGCGCCGGATGGTGTCGACCAGATTGGGCGTCGCGCCCCAGTTGAGGCCGCCGCTGCCGTGGACGTCGATCTTCTCCTTCGCGAAAAATTCCGCGCCGTTGGCGAAGCCGAAGGCGCCGTTCTCCGCCAGCAGTGCCGCGACGGCGAAGCGCAGTTTCGCGTAGGTCTGCGACGTGGCGGCCAGCCGGTTGTTGTCGTGCGTCTCCGCGAAATTGATCAGGGTGCCGAACTGCCGGCTGCAGCGGTCCATGACCGGGAAATAGCCGGTGATCTGGTCGCGGGTATAGTTCTGAAACAGCTCCGAATACCCCCAGTTCAGCCCGGAGCTGCCGAGCAGCCGCTCCTGCAGTTTGAGCGGTCCGCCCAGCCCCTCGAGCAGGAATACCGTGTCGGGATACTCCTCGTGGACCCGGGCGACGATGTAGTCCCACGCCGCCTCCGGCAGCATGTATCCGGCGTCGCAGCGGAAGCCGTCCACCCCGCGGCGGCACCAGAAGAGGAACACCTTCGCCATCAGCTGCCGCACCTTCGGGTCGCGGTAGTCGAGCTTGCAGAGGTCCGCCCAGACTACACCCCAGGCGCCGGGGCTTTCGAAGGTGCCGTCGGAGGAGCGGACGAAGTACTCCGGGTGTTCCCCCTGCAGTTTCGAGGCCCAGCCGGTGTGGTTGACCGGGATGTCCATGAAAATCCGTCCGTCCCGGGCGTGGACGGCGTCGACCAGTTCGCCGAACTGATCCAGCGGCGTCGCCTTGCGGTCGAACTCCGCCAGCGCCGGGTCGACGTTGAAGTAGTCCAGTGCGGCGAAGGGGCTCCCGTACAATCCCATTCTCCCGTAGGTGGTCGGGACCGGGTGGATCGGCAGCAGCTGAAGAATCCGGCAGCCGAGCGCGCCGAAGATGTGGTCGAGCTGTTTGATCAGCCCCCGGAAGGTGCCGGAGGGCGGCAGGACCGTGTATCCGGCCTGATCCAGTTCCGCCACGGCGGCGGGCTGGGGGAGGGAGTATTCCCGTTCGAGGTTCGCCCCGAACTGCCGGACGAAGGCGCAGTAGACGGTGTTGGCGGTCAGTGCCGCGGCGCTCTCCACCTTGAGCCGGAAGTTCTCCCCTTCCGCCCACTCGATCGGGGCGCCGTCGTCGGGGATGAAGCAGCATTTCGCCTCGAAAATCCCCATCTGGGTCAGCGGCAGTTCCAGCGAGCGGCTGCCGTCCGGATTTTCCTGCAGTTCGACGTCGTGCCAGTCCAGCCCGGCGGGCGGGCGGCCGTGTTCGGCAAATTCCACAATTTCACTGCGGCGGATGTGGGCGCGGCCGAGGTTGGTGCGGACGACCGCTTTCCCTTTCCGTTCCGGTGCGACGCCCTCCAGGTGGAAGGTGACGGTTTCTCCGGCGTAAAAGATGTTCCGGGCGGGTATGATGCTCTGACGCATGGTGGATTCCTGCTCTCTGAATCGTGGCTCCTGTTTTGCGTCATAATATAGCGTTCCGGATGAAAAAATAAAGTAATAGTTCCGGTTTT